>NZ_JBHXSY010000002.1:284197-364648 GCF_042715295.1 Streptomyces sp. NPDC058701
CGTCCGGCACGGACACCTCCGGGCCCACCGCAGCCTCCGGACCGGCCACCGCGTCCGGGCCGTCGGCCACCGCGTCCGGTCCCGGCGCCGCCTCCTGCTCCCCCGTCGGGCGCGGGTCCGGTACCTCGGCCGCGGCCGCGCGTTCGTCCAGGGCGGTCATGCGGTCGCCTCCGGCACGGGAGCCCAGGTGGGAGTGGTCCAGTGGCCGGGGACCCGGGCCTCCGGAGGCTGTGCGAAGGGGACCTCGCCGTCCGGGCGGGCGGAGCCGCGGGCGAGCAGGCGCAGGTAGACCTCCTGGAAGGCCGCGACGTTCTGCTCGACGGTGAACAGTTCCAGGGCTCGCGCGCGGGCCGCCGAACCGAGCCGCTGGGCCCGCTCGGGGTCCCGCAGCAGGGAGAGGCAGGCGTCGGCGAGGGCCCGCGGATTGCGGGGCGGGACGACGAGGCCGGTGCCGCCGATGACCTCCTGGACCGCGCCGACGTCCGTGGACACGGTGGCCCGCCCGCAGAACATCGCCTCGGCCAGGGTGATCGGGAAGCCCTCGATCACGGAGGAGAGCACGACGACGCGCCCGGAGCCGTACGCCTCGGCCGTGGACGGGGCGTCGGGGCCGCCGATCTCCTCGAAGGTGACGGGGTTCTCGCCCGCGGTCACCGCGTCGACGGCCTCGTCGGGGAAGAGCTGCGCGGCCAGCGACCGGCAGTCGGCGAGGTACTGCGGGGCCACGGCCGTCGCGAAGATCCGCAGGCGGGACCGGGGTTCGGCCCGCCGCACCTCGGCGAAGGCGTGCAACAGCGCGATGAGGTCCTTGGCGGGCTCTATCCGGCCCACCCACACCAGCGTGTCGGGGTCCCCGCAGTCCGCGGTCTCCCCGACCGTGGCGAATCGGTCCGCCTCCATGCCCGGGTAGACCGTCCGCAGCTTCTCGCGCGCCGCCCCGCAGCGCTCCTGCCAGCGGCGGGCGTGCGCGTTGCCCGGGGTGAGCAGGTCGGCCCGGTCGTAGATCTCGCCGGCCAGCCGCACGTGGAAGGCGGCGAGCAGCGCCCTGGCCGCGGGCCGGGACCCGGGGCTCTGTCCGAGGTAGTGGGCCCGCAGGTGCACCCCGTACTCGGTGACGAGCAGCGGCACTCCGAAGAAGCGTTTGGCCAGCAGTCCGGGAAGCGCGGCCACCCCGCCCGACGCCGCGTGGCTGATGTCGACCTGGCCGAGCCCGGACTCCCCGTACCAGTCGAGGGACAGCGGGCGGAGCATCCGTTCCAGTTCGTCCACGACGTCGAGCAGGTCCGGGACCTGGGCGGCCTGGACCGCGCGGCTCGCGCCCGTCGCCCGGCACGCGGACTCCACCGCCCGCACCGCGGACTCGGAGCGCAGGGCCGCGTACAGGCCGCCCTGCTCGCGGGCGAGTTCGGCCAGCCCGTACAGCCCGGCCGCGAAGGGCTCGGCCTCCGCGGCGCAGGTCCCGTGGACCAGCTCGCGGAAGCAGCCGGCGAACCGGCGCCGCTCCCGCCGGGAGTACGTCCGGCCGTCGTCCGCCGGGGCCCACAGGGGGGCCGTGCGGACCCGGGTGACGTGCTCGGGCAGCGGGACCCGGGTGCGCTCCTGCCCGGCGCTGCGACTCAGCGCGTACAGCTCGAACTCGTGCTGCGGGAGACCGCGCACGAGCCGGTCGCACCACAGCCTGGCCTCTCCGGTGGCATACGGATAACCACCTTCCGTGAGCAGTCCGATCCGCACGAGTGGCACCCCCGATCTCCCGTTCAGGCGGTCGCCGTCGGTCCGGTGACCCGCCGCGGTTGAACTCAAGCGGATGTGCCGAAGGCGCGACGGACGGTTGTCCGTCGCGCCACCGGAAGGGGTGAAGAGTCGTAACTTTCCCGTACGGTTCGCGTTCGAGCACGCTAGGAATGGGTGCGGCTACGCGAAGACGATTGGGTGCGGCTACGCGAAGACCTCCCGCCGCACGGTGCGGCGCTCGGCGGCCGGGCCCCGGTCCAGCGCCGGTACCGCGGCGCCGGCAGCCGCCGGGTGCAGGCGTGAGGGCGGCCGGGGCTCGTTGCGCTCCGGGGTGAGGTGCGCCGTCGTCCGTGGCCCTGGGGACGGGGGCGAACTGCGCCTGGATGGCGGCGAAGGTCAACCGCCGGGAAACACCCAGGGGTTGGGCTTGCACTGGATTCCGTCGATGTCGAGGGACTTCGTCTGCTGCTGCATGATCGGCGCGAGCGACCCCGGGGTGCGGCAGCTCACGTGCCCGTTTCCGAGCCGGTGGCCGACCTCGTGGTTGATGAGCATCTGCCGGTACGCGAACATCTGGTCCGGCCCGTACGTCGCCGAGCCCTGCGCCCACCGGAACGCGTTGATCATCACGCGGTCGGTCGAGGCCGAGTCGCAGGAGACGTTGTCGATGGTGGTGTCCAGGCCGGACTTGGCGCACCAGACGCCGGTGGTCCCGGGACTGGCGAGGGTGATCACGAAGTCTGCCTCGCCGCCCGGCACCCGCTCGAAGGTCCGGGCGCCGCCGTGGCTCCAGCTGCGGGGGTCGTTGAGGGTGCGGTGGACGGCCTCGGCGAACAGCTGCGGGTCCAGCCCCAGCCCCTGTTCCACGTCGACGCGGTAGCGCACGAGCCTGCCCTTGCCCGGCGCCTTGGCCACGCCGGGCACGGTGTCGAAGGTCCCGGGGCCGGCCAGCTTCGGGTCGACGGGCAGCTGCTGGGCCATCTTCTGCTCGTACGTCAGCTCCGGCGCCGGGGCGGGCGCGGCGGGCGCCTCCGGCGTCACGCGTTCCTCGGACCGGGATCCGGCGACGTGGCTGTCGGAGGCGCGCGTGGGCGCTCCGCCGGGCGCGGCCATCGGACCGGGCCTCACGGTGTCGTCCTCGGAGGCCGCCTGGCCCGCGATCACGACGGCGAGGACGGTGGTGACGGCCACGGCCGCCAGTCCGGTGTACGTACGGACCCTCAGGCCCCGCCCGGAGCCCGGCCGTTCGGCCTCGGCCCCGGCGGGCTCGGCCCCGGCGGCCTCGACGGACCCGGAGGGCTCCGCGAACGCGCGCTCCGCGAACCCGGTCGCCGCGCCCGGCCTGCGCGGCCCCGGCACCCGGCGGTGGGAGCCGGTGGAGGTGACGGCACCGGGGCCGGGCTCCGGCAGGAGCGGGACCGGCCGGTCCAGCGGGACCGACGGGGTCAGGGTGACCTGCGGGAAGCCCACCGCGGGCGTGCCGAAGGCGGGGGTGTCGGAGTCCAGGACGGCGGAGCGGCCCGCGCCCGGGACCGCGCCCGGGGTGGCGTGGACCGAGGCCGGCGCCCCGGTCCGGACGGTGGCGCGCGGGACGCCCTGCCAGTCGCCGTACACGGAGTCGGGTCCCGGTCCCGAGCCGGAGCCCCACGCGCCGCCGGGCCCGTGCTGCTCGGGGTGGCCGCCGGAGCGCGACCCGGCCGCGAGCCGCTCCCGGGGCGCGAAGCCCTGGTGGGCGACGGTGGGTTCGGGCCGCCGCCGGGCGAACGGGTCCTCGAAGGGGTCGTCGTACGGGTCCGGGTCCGGGTACCGGTCCGGGTACGCGTACGGGCCGGCCTCCGGGAAGGCCGGAGCGGCCGCCGGTGCGGGTGCCTCCGCCGCACGGGCGGGGGCGGGGTCCTTGCGACTATGTCGTCCCACGGTCCTCAGCCTCTGCCGTCTTCGGTATGTCGGTGGGTGTCGCCCGCACCGGTGTCTGTGTCGCGCAGCAGCTCCCCGAAGGCGGCGGCCACCACCTCGGGGTACTCCATCATCGCCACGTGCCCGGCCTCGGGAAGGCACAGCAGCCGCGATCCCCGGAAGGCCGCGGCGGCCTTGCGCGCCATACGGTACGAGACCAGTTGGTCCCGGCCACCGTAGACCAGCAGCGCCGGGGCGAGAACCCGCTGGGCCTGCCGCCACAGCCCGTGCTGGCCGCCGAGGGTGTAGGCGTCGACGATCCCGCGGGAGGAGCGGGTCATCGCGTCCCAGAAGTACGGGAGGGCCATCCGCCGCTCCATCTCCTCCACGGCGGCCCGGAACCCTTCGGCTGTCACCCGGGAGGGGTCCCCGTAACAGAGCGCCGTCACCCCCCTGGTGCGCTGCTCGGCGGTGAACCCGCGCGTGAGGCGGCCGAAGAGCGCGGCCGTCCCCGGCAGCGCGAGCAGCGCGGTCGGTACGGCCGAGCGCTGCACGCGCAGCTCGGGCAGGGCCGGCGAGACCAGCGTGAGGGTGCGCACGAGGTCGGGGCGGACGGCGGCGACCCGGGTGGAGACGGCGCCGCCGAGGGAGTTCCCGAACAGGTGGACCGGACCGCGCCCCGCGGCGTCGAGGTGGCGGATGACCGCGCGGGCCAGCCCGGTGACGGAGTAGTCCCGGTCGGCCGGCGGCGGGGACCAGCCGAAGCCGGGCAGGTCGACGGCCTCTCCGTCGACGGTCGCGGCCAGCCGCTCCATGAGCGCCGACCAGTTCTGCGAGGAACCGCCGAGCCCGTGCACGAACAGCGCGGGCGGCAGGTCCGTGCGCAGCGGCGGGCGGGTCCGGACGGCCAGTTCCAGCCCGGGGAGCACGACGGTGCGCATCTGCTCACCCTCAGCCACCCGGACCGCTCCCACCACGGAGGAGGGCTCGGCGGTGGACCGTACGCCCGGCAGCTCGGTCGAAGACATGCGGACAATGTTACGAGACGATCACGCCGGACCTCTTGTGTTCGCGGTCACAGGGGTCTTTCACGCCCGCGTAGCGGGGTATCCGCGTTGCTCCTAGGCTCGGAGGAGAAGAGAAGAAGGAAGCGAGGGGAGCGCTATGACTGTCGACCCTGCGGAGCCGGAGACCTTCCGGGAGCGGGACCCGGGGAAGCACGACCCCGAGGCCCCCGAGGCGGACGTCGCGGAACAGCTCGCGGACCTGGTGCCCGGCGAGGACGACCCGGTCACCGGTGTGGACGCGGGCGAGGCCGCGGACGGTGACGCCGCCGAGCAGGCGCGGGTGGTGCCGCTCGACGAGGACGACTACCGCTGACCAGCGCCTCCGGGCGGTCCGCACCGCGAGAAAACTCGGCTTGAACCCTCCAGATTCGGTTACCGAAAAGTACGATGGCGGCGCGGCGCAGAGCGCACTGTGTTCTTAGAGAAAGTGGGAGGCGGCGTGACAGCCATCGAGCAGACCGAAGCAGCGCGTCCGCGGGGCACGCGACTGCCGCGCCGAGCCCGACGCAACCAGCTGCTGGGCGCGGCCCAGGAGGTCTTCGTCGCGCAGGGCTACCACGCGGCGGCGATGGACGACATCGCCGAGCGAGCCGGAGTCAGCAAGCCGGTTCTCTACCAGCACTTCCCCGGCAAGCTCGACCTCTACCTGGCGCTGCTGGACCAGCACTGCGAGTCCCTGCTGCTGGCCGTGCGCACCGCGCTCGCGTCGACGACGGACAACAAGCTGCGCGTCGCCGCCACGATGGACGCCTACTTCGCGTACGTGCAGGACGAGGGCGGCGCCTTCCGTCTGGTCTTCGAGTCCGACCTGACGAACGAGCCCGCGGTGCGCGAGCGCGTCGACCGGGTCTCGCTCCAGTGCGCCGAGGCCATTTCGGACGTCATCGCCGAGGACACGGGCCTGTCGAAGGACGAGTCGATGCTGCTGGCCGTGGGCCTCGGCGGGGTCTCCCAGGTGGTGGCCCGCTACTGGCTGTCCAGCGAGAGCCCGGTCGCCCGGGACACGGCGGTCGGCCTGCTGACCTCGCTGGCCTGGCGCGGCATCGCCGGCTTCCCGCTGCACGGCACGGAGTCCGGCGCGGAGTCCGGCGCCGAGGGCTGACCGGTCCGGACCCGGCCACTGTTCGCTGCCAGCGTGTCCGCTCCGCGCAATTCCGCTCCGCTCACCGGGCTAATGTGGACCGCGTACGGCGCGGCTGATCGCGCGCAACGGACCGTCGGAGGGACAAAGCCGTGGAGGTCAAGATCGGCGTGCAGCACGCACCCCGGGAGATCGTGCTGGAGAGCGACCTGAGCGCCGAGGAGCTGGAGGGCATCGTCGTCGCCGCACTGTCCGGCACGGCGCCGCTGCTCAGCCTCACCGACGTCAAGGGCCGCAAGGTCCTGGTGCCGTCCGACCGCCTGTCCTACGTGGACCTGGGTGAGCCGAGCAGCCGCAAGGTCGGTTTCGGCGCGCTCTGACACGGCGGCCCGCGGGGGCCGAGAACTGAGGGGAACGGCCCGGTGGTTGATGCCACCGGGCCGTTTCTCTTTGTTCCGCTTCGGGTAGGAGGGCTGTGACCGGTTTGCCCCGACGTATGGGAGGGACCTCAATGCCGCTGATGGAAGCGCTCGGCTCTGCTCTGCTGGGACTCCTCTTGTCCGGAGCGGCCGCGCGAGTGCTCGCACAGCGGTTGCCCTCCCGGAGAGTGGTGCTGGTCAGCGGGGTGCTGGGCGCGTTGTTCGGCGCGTATCTCACGCACTTCGCGCTGGGACCCGGGCACATCACCCTGACCGCGGCCCTCGTGGGCGCCGGTCTGGTGTCGGCGGTGGTGCTGTCGCTGCTGCTGCGGCCGGCCCCCGGATCGCGCGGCCGCTCGCACCGGCCTCCGTTTTCGCTCCCGTCGCGGGGATGAGCGGGACGGCTGAGGGCCGCTGGGACGACTCAGGGCCGCTGAGCACGACGACGACGTACGCCGGCCTCCGGCGCGGAACCGTCCGCGCCGGAGGCCGGCGTGTGGGGCGGGACGGGCGTGGTGCCCGGCGGGACGGGGCCTCAGGCGGCGAGGCCGAGGGCCGCCATCCGCTTGGTGTGGGCCTTGGTGATCCGCGTGAACATCTCGCCGACGGCCGCCAGGTCGAAGCCGGCCGCCATCCCGTCGACGCCGCCGACCAGCATGGTGGAGAGCGCGTCGCGTTCGGCGACCACGCGCTGCGCCTGCGAGAGGGCCTCGCCCATCAGCCGCCGGGCCCAGAGGGCGAGGCGTCCGCCGCAGCGCGGGTCGGCCTCGATCGCGGCGCGGACCTTCTCGACGGCGAAGCCGCCGTGGCCCGTGTCGTCGAGCACGCCGACGACGAGGGCGCGGGTGTCGGTGTCCAGGTGGGTGGCGACCTCGCGGTAGAAGTCGCTGGCGATCGAGTCGCCGACGTACGCCTTGACCAGGCCTTCCAGCCAGTCCGACGGCGCGGTCTGGCGGTGGAAGTCGTCCACGCCCTTGGCGAAGGGCTGCATGGCGGAGGTGGGCTCGACGTCGATCGCGGCGAGCCGGGCGCGCAGCCGCTCGAAGTGGTGGAACTCGGCGGAGGCCATCGCCGCGAGCTCGGCCTTGTCGTCGAGGGTGGGCGCGAGCTTCGCGTCCTCGGCGAGGCGCTCGAAGGCCGCGAGCTCCCCGTACGCGAGCGCGCCGAGCAGGTCCACGACGGCGGCCCGGTACTGCGGCGAGGCAGAGGCGGTCGCCCAGTCCTGAGCGGCGATGCCCCCGGATTCCGCGGCGGCGCTGTCGTCGGCGGGCGAGGCGTTTTCTACGGTCGACATGCTCCGCACAATAGCCCGCCGAAAGGCGCGCCAAGGCACCACATCTGCTCATCGCCGACACAGGTAATCGCGCCTACCCGGTGAATTCACCCGACACAGCTGCGCGATTCCGGGGTACAGTGGTAATGCGCCTGCCGGAAACTCGGCGGGCCATCCGAATGAGGATGCCCGGTCGGTGGCCCGATCGGCTCCAACCGACCCGCCCTCGGTGTGGTGCGTGCGCGTCTGCGCACAGCCTCCGCACGAGGGGCCCCCTCAGCGGCACAAGCGCTTGAGCGAAGGCTTAGTGGTCCCGCGCAGCTTCGTACGTACGTCGCAGTACTGCAAGCCAGGCACGGTACGACCCCCCTCGCCGCCTCGCGCCGCGTCTCACAGAAGAGGCAGCACCCTGACTACGTTCCGAGACCTCGGGATCCTTCCCGAGACCGCCGAAGCCCTTGAAGCCGTCGGCATCGTGTCCCCCTTCCCGATCCAGGAGATGACCCTCCCCGTCGCCCTTTCCGGCTCGGACGTCATCGGCCAGGCCAAGACCGGTACCGGCAAGACGCTCGGTTTCGGCCTTCCCCTGCTGGAGCGGGTCACGGTCCCCGCGGACGTCGAGGCGGGCCGTGCCCGTCCCGACCAGCTCACCGACGCCCCGCAGGCCCTCGTCGTGGTTCCGACCCGCGAGCTCTGCACCCAGGTGACCAACGACCTGCTGACCGCGGGCAAGGTCCGCAACGTCCGCGTCCTCGCCATATACGGCGGCCGCGCGTACGAGCCGCAGGTCGAGGCGCTCAAGAAGGGCGTCGACATCATCGTCGGCACCCCGGGCCGCCTGCTCGACCTGGCCGGACAGAAGAAGCTCGACCTGTCGCACGTCCGGGCCCTGGTCCTGGACGAGGCCGACGAGATGCTCGACCTGGGCTTCCTGCCCGACGTCGAGCGGATCATGAGTTACCTGCCGCCGAAGCGCCAGACCATGCTGTTCTCGGCGACCATGCCGGGCGCGGTCATCAACCTGGCCCGCCGGTACATGACGCAGCCGACGCACATCCGCGCCGTCTCCGAGGACGGTGAGGGCGCGACCGTCGCCAACACCACGCAGCACGTCTTCCGTGCGCACAACATGGACAAGCCGGAGCTCGTCTCCCGCATCCTGCAGGCCGAGGGCCGCGGCCTGGCCATGATCTTCTGCCGCACCAAGCGCACGGCCGCCGACATCGCCGAGCAGCTGGAGAAGCGCGGCTTCGCCTCGGGCGCCGTCCACGGCGACCTGGGCCAGGGAGCGCGCGAGCAGGCCCTGCGCGCGTTCCGCAACGGCAAGGTCGACGTGCTGGTGTGCACCGACGTCGCCGCGCGCGGCATCGACGTCGAGGGCGTGACCCACGTCATCAACTACCAGACGCCGGAGGACGAGAAGACCTTCCTGCACCGTGTGGGCCGCACCGGCCGCGCGGGCAAGAAGGGCATCGCCGTCACCCTGGTCGACTGGGACGACATCCCGCGCTGGCAACTGATCAACAAGGCGCTGGAGCTGGACTTCCACGACCCGGTCGAGACGTACTCCACGTCTGCGCACCTGTTCGAGGAGATGAACATCCCGGTCGGCACCAAGGGCACCCTGCCGCGCTCCGAGCGGACGCGGGCCGGCCTGAAGGCCGAGAACGTCGAGGACCTGGGCGAGACCGGCGGCCGCGGCGGTCGTGGCGGTCGTGGCGGCGCACCCGCTGCCGCCGCCCCGGTGGCCGAGGAGCGTCCGACCCGTACGCCGCGCCAGCGCCGCCGGACGCGGGGCGGTTCCGAGTCCGAGTCCGGTGTCGAAACCGTGGTCGCGGCCGCTCCGGTGACCCCGGTGACGGACGCACCCGAGGTCCCGGCCGCGGACGAGCCGCGCAGGCCGCGCCGCCGCCGCACCCGTGCCTCGGTCCCGGCCGCCGCGTCGGCTCCGGCCGTCGAGGTCGCCGTGGCCGCTCCGGCCGCGGTCGCCGCTCCGGTCGCCGTGGTCGAGGCCCCCGTGGCCGTCGCCGCGGTCGTGGCCGAGGAGGCCCCGGCCAAGCCGAAGCGCACCCGCACCCGCAAGGCCGCCGCCGCGGTCGCCGAGGCCGCCGTGGTCGAGGCTCCCGTCGCGGCCGAGGACGCTCCGGTCAAGCCCAAGCGCACCCGCACCCGCAAGGCCGTCGCCCCGGCCGCGGACGCCGTCGTCGCCGAGGCCCCCGCGGTCGCGTCCGAGGAGGCCCCCGCGAAGCCGAAGCGCACCCGGACCCGCAAGGTCGCGGCCCCGGCCGCCGAGTCCGCCGCCCCGGCCGCGGACGCCGAGGACGCTCCGGTCAAGCCGAAGCGCACCCGCACCCGCAAGGTGGCTGCCGCCCCCGAGGCGTGAGCAGGTCCGACGGCCCGGTTCCCCGCAGGGGGGCCGGGCCGTCGGCGTGTCCGCGCGGGCGACCGGCCAGTAACGTGAGCCGCATGAGCAAGCCGCCGCGCCTCACCCTGCCGCCCGCCGCCCGCGCGCACCGCCTCGTCACGGACCGCGGTGCCTTCGCCGTGCACGAGGCCGGCGAGCCGGTCCGCGGCACCGCGCTGCTGGTCCCGGGCTTCACCGGCAGCAAGGAGGACTTCGTCGCCCTGCTGGAGCCGCTGGCCGCGGCCGGCTACCGGGTCGTCGCCGTCGACGGGCGCGGGCAGTACCAAACCCCGGGTCCGCGCGCGGAGGACGCGTACGCGCTGGAGGAGCTGGCGCGGGACGTCCTGGCGCAGGTACGGGCGCTGGGGGCGGGCCGCGTGCACCTGGTCGGCCATTCGCTCGGCGGGCTGGTCTCGCGCGCCGCGGTCCTGCGCGATCCGGCCCCGTTCGCCTCGCTGACCCTGATGAGCAGCGGGCCCGCGGCCATCGACGAGACCCAGCAGGGGCGTACGAAGCTGCTGGTGGCGGCGCTGGAGGTGCTGCGCGAGGACATGGACGCGGTGTGGGCGGCGATGCGCGCCCAGGACCCGCAGGACGCCGTGCCGGACCCGCCCGAGCTGACGTCCTTCCTGCGCGAGCGGTGGCTGGCGACCGTGCCCGAGCAGTTGATCGCCACCGGGCGGGCGCTGATCTCCGAGCCCGACCGGGTGGACGCGCTGGCCGGGGTCGCGCTGCCGAAGCTGGTCCTGTCCGGGGTGGTCGACTACGCGTGGCCGGTGCCGCTGATGGACGACATGGCGCGTCGGCTCGGAGCGGACCGGGTCGTCGTGGAGGGTGCCGAACACTCCCCCAACGCGGAGAATCCGCAGGTCACAGCGGGTGCACTCGCTTCGTTCTGGAACTCTTGCCCCCGCTAATACTTAGCGAGTGAAAAAATTTCCTTAGCGTAGGGAATGTTTGCCACCTCCACCTCGTTGGAACCAGTGCAAGGAGAAACACCGACGAAGGGAGAAGCCCCGTGCGCTTCGAGATTCTGCGCCTGAACGACATCAACGGCTCCGCCGTGGACAGCACCGTCGTGGACGCGGCCTCCGTCAACCGGATCGTGCAGCACGCCGCCTCAGTCGGCCAGCGCATTCTGATCCGCCCGGCAGGTACGGCGTCCTGACGCCCCGCACACCGCCCGTACGTCTGCGCCCCCGCCACCGATTCCGGTGCGGGGGTGTTCGCATGCGTACGGCACGGCGCACGGGCGGCGCGGGAGCGGGCCGGGCGCGTCAGGCGCCTCGCACGACCTGGAGCACGCCGTTGATGATCTGCTGGACGGCGATCGCGGACAGCATCATGCCGGCGAGGCGCGTCACCAGGACGACGCCGCCGTCCTTGATGACCCGGATGATCACCAGCGAGTAGCGCATGGTGATCCACAGCACCACGTGCATGGCCACGATCGCGCCCCACACGGAGACCTGGCCGCTGACCCCGTCCGCCTTCTGCACGGCCAGGATCACCGAGACGATCGCGCCGGGCCCCGCGAGCAGCGGCATGCCCAGCGGCACGAGGGCGACGTTGACGTCCTTGGTCTGCTTCGGCTCGTCGGTCTTGCCGGTGAGCAGGTCCAGCGCGATCAGCAGGAGCAGCAGGCCGCCCGCGATCATCAGCGCCGGGACCGAGACGTGCAGGTAGTCCAGGATCTGCTGGCCGCACAGGCCGAAGACGGCGATGACGCCGAAGGCCACGCAGACGGCCTGCCACGCCATGCGGCGCTGCACCTTCGCGGGACGCCCCGAGGTCAGGGCGAGGAAGATCGGCGTGATCCCCGGGGGGTCCATAATCACGAAAAGGGTGAGAAAGAGGGATCCGAAGACGGCGAAATCAAACACAGCGATGCCTTGCAGGAGAGAGGGGTGGTGCGAAGGGGAAAGGGCGTGACGGGTCGAGCGGCCGGCCGGGGCCGGTCCTACCGGACGCCTCCGCCGGCGCCGGGCACGGGGAAGGCGCCGGTCGCACGGCGCGTGATCTCGCCGTAGATCTCGGGGTCGGTCGTGTACTCGCCGAGGCGGCAGGTCTTGCGGCTGCCGTGGTAGTCGCTGGACCCGGTGGTGAGCAGGCCGAGGTCCCCCGCCAGGCCGCGCAGGCGCTCCCGTGTGGCGGTGTCGTGGTCCATGTGGTCCACCTCGATGCCGTCCAGCCCCGCGGCCGCCAGCTCCGCGATCACGGCCTCGGGCGCGCACCGGCCGCGCTTGACGGCGGCGGGGTGCGCGAAGACGGTGACCCCGCCGGCCGCCTTGACCAGGCGGATCGCGTCGAAGGGGTCGAGCTCGTGCTTCCCGGCGTACGCCCGGCCGCCGTCGGCGAGCCAGTCGGGCGTGAACGCGTCCGAGACGGTCGGTACGACGCCCAGCTCCACGAGCGCGCTCGCCAGGTGCGGCCGCCCCACGGAGCCGTCACCGGCGATCCGGGCGACCCGCTCCCAGGTGATGTCGACACCGAGCGCCCGGAGCTTTCCGACCATGGCCTGCGCACGGGGGGTCCGGTCGTCCCGGACGAGCTCGCGCTCACGGGAGAGCTCGGGCTCCTCGGGGTCGAAGAGGTAGGCCAGCAGGTGCATCCCGACACCGTTGAGGCGGCAGGACAGCTCGGCCCCGGTCACCAGGGTCAGACCGGCGGGCAGGGCCGCGAGGGCCTCGGCGTGTCCGCCCACGGTGTCGTGGTCGGTCAGGGCGACCACGTCCAGACCGGCGCCGGCGGCGTTGCGCACGAGCTCGGCGGGGGTGTCCGTACCGTCGGAGGCCGTGGAGTGGGTGTGCAGGTCGATGCGCACAGCCGGGCTCCATGAGTCGTACGGACGGGGGACACCCCAGGATAACCGCGCGACGGGCCCCTCCCGGCCGCCCCGGGCCCCGCGGCACCCCGGGGCCCGGCGCCCGGCCCGCGCGCCGCCGGAAGGCCGACGGGGGAGGCCCGGCCCGCGGACCGGCCCGCGGGGCGGGCGGGTGGGGAGACGGCGCGCAGGGGGTCAGGACGGGCCGAGGACGCGCGGGCTCAGGGCGCCGCAGGGCAGCAGTTCCACCTCTGCGCCCGCGTCCCGCAGGTCGGTGAGGACCAGTTCGTCGTACATCAGCAGCCCGGACTGCTCCGGCCAGACGATCGCCCAGAGCCACAGCCCGCGCGCCTCGCCCGCGAAGACCGCCCGGTCGTCGGGAGCGCCCTTCACGTGCCACAGCGGGGACGGGCGCCCCGCCGCGACCACCTTGGCGTGCGGCGGCGCCGACATGTCGATGTGCGCGCCGGGGTCGGGTCCGTCGATCCCCGCGTACCGCGCGCCGAGGCCCACGCCCAGCTCCTCGGCCACCAGCAGCAGCTCGCCGAGGCCCCCGAGCGGCCCGGGACCGGTGCAGGCCACGGCCGTGGCCCGGCCCCCGCTGCGGTCGTCACCGGCGGACGCGACCCCGGTGAACAGCCAGCCCACCGGCAGCGGCCACGGCATCCACACGGGCACGCGGGCCCGGTGCACCACCACGCCCAGGCCCTCGACGCTGGGCGGGATCACCGGCTGCAGGGGGTGGACGGTGCCGTGCACGGCACACTGCCAGGAGTCGGAGAAGAGGCCGGGCGCCCTGACCCGGCCACCGCACTTCGGGCAACTCGGTTCGCCCCTCATAAAAGGCCACGCTCCTCCCCGCCCGGCGCGCCGTCAAGACGCGATCACCCGTCCGGGCGCCGGGTCTGCCGTCTCAGTCCAGTGCGACCGCCGTACGCAGAGGGTCCCGCAGATCCGTGCCGCGCGCGAGCCACCGCTCCTGAAGTGCCGTCGCGCCGTGCACCCGCTTCCAGGCGGCCTCGTTCGGCGTCATCGGCAGCAGCGGCAGGAAGTGCACCGGATCCATGGGCTCGTCGAGCTCCAGGTCCTCCACCAGCCCGCCCGGCTCGGCCACCAGGACCGAGCTGAACGGCGCCCCCTCCCAGAGCGGTTCGCCCACGTCCAGCGAGGCGCCGGGGGCCACGACCAGCCCCTCCACCTGCGGGGAGGCGCCCAGCACGGCCAGCGGGCGGAGCAGCTTGTCGGTGGGCGCGAGGCCGCCCCGCACGGTCAGCACGAGCTCGGCGCGCGGCCCCCGTACGGGGTCGGCGACCACGGCGGTCGGGTCGGTCATCGGGTGCGCGGACATCCCGAGGGTCGCGTACCGCACGAGATCCCCCTCGGCGAAGCGGAGTACCTCGATGCGGTCGGTGCCCAGGAAGGTGACGGCGGCGCGTGCGTCGGGTTCCCCGAACGCGCTGCGCAGCCGGGCTTCGACAAGGGCCAGAATTTCTGCCATGGACCGAGCATAGAACTCGCATGAGCCGGGTAAAGGGCGGGTCTTGACCATCCGTCGGCTGATAGTGTTGACAGCTGTTCGGGGCCGCACGCAGAAGCGTTGTTTCGGTGCCCCGGCGAGGACGTCCCCCACGGGGGACCGGCCGGAGGAGGTGGGGCTGCGGTGCATCGAAGTCGATCGTGCAGTAGTACCAATCGCTCTTCCGCTGCGGTGACGGGCACCTCCCGCCCCCTGTGATCTTCCGATCGGCAGAAGAGCGACGGCAGAACTCCGTCCTCCCGTCCTGCTGACGTCCCCCCGTCCCGGCGTGCCCGCCCGCAGCGGTCGCGCCGCCCCGGAGGGGCCTCCCCCCGTACGGTCCGCGGCCGTGCGCGCGAAGGAGCCACCATGTCGATGCTGCCCTACCTGCGTGCGGCCGTCCGCCCGTCGCTCCGCAAGAACGCCCCGGCCCAGTCCGGCTACGACACCACCCGCGACCCGTCCACGAGCAGCGCGGTGGTCGACTGTGCCGTGTACCGCGACGGCCGGCGCGCGGCGCCCGGCCTGGGGGCGGCCTGTCTGACGCCCCGTGAGGCGATGCGCCGGGTCCGCGAGGACGGCGGTTTCGCCTGGATCGGCCTGCACGAGCCGACCGAGGACGAGTTCGCGGGGATCGCCGCCACGTTCGGGCTGCACCCGCTGGCGGTGGAGGACGCCGTGCACGCGCACCAGCGGCCGAAGCTGGAGCGGTACGACGACACGCTCTTCACCGTCTTCAAGACGATCCACTACGTCGACCACGCCCAACTCACGTCCACCAGCGAGGTCGTGGAGACCGGCGAGGTGATGTGCTTCACGGGCCCCGACTTCGTGATCACCGTCCGGCACGGCGGCCAGGGCTCGCTCAAGGGCCTGCGCCACCGTCTCCAGGGTGACCCGGACCTCCTCTCGAAGGGCCCCTCGTCGGTCCTGCACTCCATCGCCGACCACGTCGTCGACGGGTACGTGGCGGTCGCCGCGGCCGTCCAGGACGACATCGACGAGGTGGAGAGCGCGGTGTTCGCCGCCCCCGCCAAAGGCGCCGCGCGCGGCGGCGACGCGGGCCGCATCTACCAGCTCAAGCGCGAGGTGCTGGAGTTCAAGCGGGCGGTCGCCCCGCTGCTGCGCCCGATGGAGCTGCTGAGCGAGCGCCCCATGCGGCTGGTGGACCCGGACATCCAGAAGTACTTCCGGGACGTCGCCGACCACCTGGCGCGGGTGCACGAGCAGGTCGTGGGCTTCGACGAGCTGCTGAACTCGATCCTCCAGGCCAACCTCGCGCAGGCGACGGTCGCCCAGAACGAGGACATGCGCAAGATCACCTCCTGGGCCGCGATCATCGCCGTGCCCACGATGATCTGCGGGGTCTACGGGATGAACTTCGCGCACATGCCCGAGCTCCAGTGGAAGTACGGCTATCCGATGGTGATGGCCTCGATCGTCGGGACCTGCTTCACCATCCACCGCGCACTGCGCCGCCACGGCTGGCTCTAGGCCGCGCCTTTCGGATCATGGCGGGCCCAGGCCCCGTCGCGGAGCGCGCCGCGGGCCGCGACGGGGCACCCCCTACTCTGGGGCGCATGACTCTCAGCGCACTCGACCTGGCCCTCGTCGAGGAGGCCACCAAGAAGTCCGGCCTCGTCTGGGTCCGCGGCGCCGGCGCCGACCGCGCCCTGTGGCACGCCTGGGTGGACGGGGCGGCACACGTGCTGGGCGACGGGCCCGGCGAGCAGCCGTTCCCCGGGCTGGCGGACGGCGCGACCGCCGAGGTGACCGTACGGAGCAAGGACAAGGGCGGCCGGCTGGTGGCCTGGACGGCGACGGTGCGCGAGCTCCCGCCGCGCGGGGAGGAGTGGGCGGCCGCGGTCGCCGAACTCAAGGGCAAGCGGCTGAACGCTCCCGACGCCGAGGACATGACCGAGCGCTGGGCCCGCGAGTGCCGGCTGCTGCGCCTGGAGCCCGAGTCGGTCCGCGCCGAACTGCCGTCCGGCTCCCTGGCCGCGGCCCCGACCGGCTCCCCGGCCACGACCCGCGGGCCCGTCCCGGCGGCCCTGCCGAAACTGCTGCTGAAGCGGAAGCGGGCGGCCCGCCGCTAGGGCGTCCGGGGCCCGAGAGCTCCCGGGGGGACGTCAGGGGCTCGTGGGGTTCGACCCCTGACCCGCGCCCTGTCCGGCGCTCTGGCCCGCGCCCGTGCTCCTGGACGGGCGCGGGGTGCTTCCCGTACCGCCCTGGTCCTTGGTGGTCGGCAGCTGCGACCCGTAGTCCACCGTCTGGTCCTGGGCGGGCGGGTCGAGCGGGAACACCTCGCCCCACTCGGCGAGCTCCACCCGGCCGGCGCCGCCCGCGCGCTCCAGGAGCAACGGGTACGGGGTCCCCTCCAGGGACACGGCGAGCCTGCCGCCCTTGCCCTTGTCCCCCGTCACCTGGACGACCCGCGTGTGCCCGACCTTGCTGTAGGAGCCCTTGGCCAGCTTGCCCTGGAGGCCGAGCAGCCCGTCCAGCAGCACGTCCATGTCGGTGAAGCCGCGGAACTGCTTGTACGTGGGGTCGCTCTCCGGCACCTTCACGTACTTGTCGCCGAGCTTTCCGGCGGAGTCGGACTCGCCCCAGAAGGCCGCGCTCGCCTTCAGGTAGAGCTGCTCCCCCACCCGCAGCACCTGGAAGGTGTCCTCCTGCGACTTCACCTCGCCGGAGCCACCGTCGGACTTCAGCCGCATGTCGAGGGTGAAGGACTTGCCGCCGCTCACCAGCGTGCCGGACAGGTGGACCGAGTCGGCGCCGCTCGCCGCGGCCTTGGCCTTCGCCTCGATCTTGTCGGCGGTGAGCTTGCCGACCCCGTTCGTCCCCTCGTCCGGGTCCTCCCCGCAGCCCGTACCGGTGACGGCGAGGCCCGCGCACAACGCACCGATGAAGGCCGCCCGGCGCAGCCGCGCGGCAGGGAAGTAGGCGGTCACGGGCAGGTGCCTCTCGTCGGTCGTCAGCGGCCAGCAGGCAGCGTACCCGCCCGTGGCCCGGCCCCCGGCGGCCCCCCGGGCCGCCCCCGGCCGGACCGCCCCACCAGGACGCTTGCCCGGGGCACGGGCTAGCCTGAGGGGCGGCAGGACTGTTGATAGACGCTCTAGGAGGCGCTCGGATGGCTGCAGGCGCCCCGCGGATCTTCGTCTCGCATCTGTCGGGTGTGCCCGTCTTCGACCCCAACGGCGACCAGGTGGGCCGCGTCCGCGACCTGGTCGCGATGCTGCGTGTCGGCGGCCGGCCGCCCCGGCTGCTGGGCCTGGTGGTCGAGGTGGTCAGCCGGCGCCGGATCTTCCTGCCGATGACCCGGGTCACGGGCGTGGAGTCCGGACAGGTGATCACCACGGGTGTCGTGAACATGCGGCGCTTCGAGCAGCGGCCCACCGAGCGGCTGATCCTCGGCGAGCTGCTGGACCGGCGGGTGCGCCTGGTCGCGGACGAGGAGGAGGTCACCGTCCTGGACGTGGCCATCCAGCAGCTGCCGGCCCGCCGGGACTGGGAGATCGACAAGATCTTCGTACGGAAGGGCAAGGCGGGCGCGCTGCGCCGGCGGGGCGAGACCCTGACCGTGGAGTGGTCGGCGGTCACGGGCTTCTCGCTGGAGGAGCACGGGCAGGGTGCCGAGAACCTGGTCGCCACCTTCGAGCAGATGCGCCCGGCCGACGTGGCGAACGTCCTGCACCACCTGTCGCCCAAGCGGCGCGCCGAGGTGGCCAGCGCCCTCGACGACGACCGGCTCGCGGACGTCATGGAGGAGCTTCCCGAGGACGAGCAGGTGGAGATCCTCGGCAAGCTGAAGGAGGAGCGGGCCGCCGACGTCTTGGAGGCGATGGACCCGGACGACGCGGCCGACCTGCTCTCCGAGCTGCCGGAGGACGACAAGGAGCGGCTGCTGACGCTGATGCGGCCCGACGACGCGGCCGACGTACGGCGCCTGATGTCGTACGAGGAGCGCACGGCGGGCGGTCTGATGACCACCGAGCCGATCGTGCTGCGGCCGGACGCGACGGTCGCCGACGCGCTGGCCCGCGTGCGCCAGGCGGACCTCTCGCCGGCGCTGGCGGCCCAGGTGTACGTGTGCCGGCCGCCCGACGAGACCCCGACGGGCAAGTACCTCGGCACGGTGCACTTCCAGCGGCTGCTGCGGGACCCGCCGTTCACCCTCGTCAGCTCGATCGTCGACACGGGGCTGCCGCCGCTGCGCCCGGACGCCTCGCTGCCGGTGGTGACCAGTTACCTGGCCGCGTACAACATGGTGGCCGTCCCCGTGGTCGACGAGAGCGGCTCGCTGCTCGGTGCGGTGACGGTGGACGACGTACTGGACCACCTGCTGCCGGACGACTGGCGGGAGACGGACTTCCATTCCGAGGAGGCCGTCGGTGGCCACTGAGCGGGGACGCGGGGAACAGGGGCGCGAGCGCCGCCGGGAGCAGGGCCGGGAGCGGCGTGAGCAGGCGAAGGCGCGCGGGCGCGACCACGGGCTGTCGGACCGGCTGGAGGACGCCGCGGACCGGGTGCGGGAGCGCGCGGAACGGGCCGAGCGGGCCGAGCGCGCGGAACGGGCCGAGCACCGGGCCGAGCGGGCGAAGGCGGCCGCCGCGACGGGGTCGGGCGCGCTGACGCGCCAGCGGGTCCGGCTCGACCAGCCGCGGGCCCCGCGGCGGTCGCTGCTGCCCGAGTACGACCCGGAGGCGTTCGGGCGGCTGTCGGAGCGGGTGGCGCGCTTCCTCGGCACCGGCCGGTTCATCGTCTGGATGACCCTGGTCGTCGTCGTCTGGGTGCTGTGGAACATCTTCGCGCCGGACGACCTCCGGTTCGACCAGTACCCCTTCATCTTCCTGACCCTGATGCTGTCGCTGCAGGCCTCGTACGCCGCTCCGCTGATCCTGCTCGCGCAGAACCGGCAGGACGACCGCGACCGCGTCAACCTGGAGCAGGACCGCAAGCAGAACGAGCGCTCCATCGCCGACACGGAGTACCTGACGAGGGAGATCGCGGCCCTGCGGATGGGTCTGGGCGAGGTCGCCACGCGCGACTGGATCCGCTCGGAGTTCCAGGACCTGATCAAGGAAATGGACGAGCGCAGGCTGTTTCCCGACGAACGTGACGAAGGCGACCGCTAGCGGGCTTTCCCGAGCCGTGCTACCGAGCCGTACCATCGGGGCATGGCTACCGACACGAGTTCCGCCGACGCCGCCGTTCCGGAACAGGACGCGATCCTGGACGCGCTGGCGACGGTGAACGACCCCGAGATCCACCGGCCGATCACCGAGCTCGGCATGGTCAAATCGGTGGAGATCGGCGACGGCGGCGCGGTCGCGGTCACCGTGTACCTGACGGTGTCGGGCTGCCCCATGCGCGAGACCATCACGAAGAACGTCACCGAGGCCGTGGAGCGGGTCGCCGGGGTCTCCTCCGTCGCCGTCACCCTCGACGTGATGAGCGACGAGCAGCGCAAGGACCTGGCGGCGACCCTGCGCGGCGGCACCGCCGAGCGCGAGGTCCCCTTCGCCAAGCCGGGCTCGCTGACCCGCGTCTACGCGGTCGCGTCCGGCAAGGGCGGCGTCGGCAAGTCCTCGGTCACCGTCAACCTGGCCGCGGCCATGGCCGCCGACGGCCTGAAGGTCGGCGTGGTCGACGCGGACATCTACGGGCACAGCGTGCCGCGGATGCTCGGTGTCGAGGGCCGCCCCACCCAGGTCGAGAACATGATCATGCCGCCGTCGGCGCACGGCGTGAAGGTCATCTCCATCGGCATGTTCACCCCGGGCAACGCGCCGGTGGTGTGGCGCGGACCGATGCTGCACCGGGCCCTTCAGCAGTTCCTGGCCGACGTGTACTGGGGCGACCTGGACGTGCTGCTGCTGGACCTGCCCCCGGGCACCGGCGACATCGCGATCTCGGTGGCCCAGCTGGTCCCGAACGCCGAGATCCTCGTGGTCACCACCCCCCAGCAGGCCGCGGCCGAGGTCGCGGAGCGGGCCGGGTCGATCGCCGTGCAGACCCACCAGAAGATCGTCGGTGTCGTCGAGAACATGTCGGGCCTGCCGTGCCCGCACTGCGACGAGATGGTGGACGTCTTCGGCTCGGGCGGCGGCCAGAAGGTCGCCGACGGGCTGACCAAGACGGTCGGCGCGTCGGTGCCCGTGCTGGGTTCGATCCCGATCGACGTCCGGCTGCGCGAGGGCGGCGACGACGGCACGCCCGTGGTGCTGTCCGACCCGGAGTCCCCGGCCGGTGCGGCCCTGCGGGCGATCGCGGGCAAGCTGGGAGGCCGCGCGCGCGGCCTGTCGGGCATGTCCCTGGGCATCACCCCGCGCAACAAGTTCTGAGACAGGGCGGGCCGGGCCCGCACCGGACGCGCGAAAGGCACCGCGGGGTTTCCCGCGGTGCCTTTCGCGTGGTGTCCGCCGGGGGGCTATTCGTAGGTGCCGAGGTCCTCGATCGCGGCGAAGCCGATCCCGTACGCGCTCATGCCGCGCCCGAAGGCCCCGAGGTGCACCCCGCTGCCGGTGGAGCCGGCCAGCACCCAGCCGAACTCCGACTCGCGGTAGTGGAAGGTCGTCGGCTCCCCGTCGACGGGCAGGGACAGCGTCGACCAGTCCTCGCCGCCGAGGTCGTCCGCGAGCTCCCAGGCGGCCTCCGTCTGCTGGTCCAGCCAGTCGCTGCGCAGGGCGTGGTCCATCTGCGCGGGCCAGCTGTACGCCAGCAGCCCCGAGCCGGCCAGCCAGGCCGCCGAGGAGACCGAGGTGGCCTCCAGGACGCCGGTGCCGTCGGCGCTGCGGCGCAGCGGGTTGCTCGCGACGGTGACGACCACCGCGAAGCGCTCCTTCTCGCCGGTGGCGATCTCGCCCCGGGCGGACGGCTCGTCGCCGTGGCCGGTGGAGCCGTGCTCCACCGTGCCGTCCGCGGCGGCGCCGACCTGCATGAGCCAGCGACGGCCGGCGAAGGCCCCGTCCAGCCCGTACCAGGGGAAGTCGGCGGCGAGGAAGCCCTCGACCGTCCGCCGGGCCACCGGGACGGGAGACGCCCCGTCCTGCGGCTGTACGGAGGGATCCTGCGGGTCCTGCTGTGCGGCGGCGGGGGCTTCGGCGGGCTGCACCCCTACCCGGCTACTGCTCGTCGTCTCCATCTGCGCGGCCTCTCGTTCCGTCGGGTCCGTCGGCGGCCCGCCCCCCTCGGGCGTCCTGCGTCCGGACAGATGGAGGATAGCCACCGGACCCCGGTTCGCCGGGCAGGGCGCGGCTCAGGTGGCGTCGGCGTCGAAACGGGCGGGCTGCTCGGCGGCCGGTGCGGCGGGCTTCTTCAGCAGGTCCGGGCCGGTGGCGGCGGGCGTGGCGGCCGGGGTCGCGGGGGCCGGCGCGGCGTCGGTCTCGCGGCTGTTGACGGCGTCGGTGACGTCGTTCAGCTCCTTGCGGAGATCGAAGCTGCTGCGGATCTCCCTGAGGTCCTCGTTCTCGCCCAGCTGCTTGCGGATGAAGGTCTTCGGATTCAGGTCCTCGAACTCGAAGTCCTTGAATTCGGGGCCGAGTTCGGAGCGGATGTCCTGCTTCGCACTGTCCGAGAAGGAGCGGATCTTCCGGATGACGCCCGAGACGTCCTGGATGACCTTGGGCAGCTTGTCGGGGCCGAAAATGAGGATGGCGAGCACCACGATCGTGACGAGTTCGAGTGCGCCTATGTCGTTGAACACCTTGCCGCTCCTCGGCTCTCTTCACTTCGGGCCTGGACACACGGTACCCGGCGTTCTCCGCGGGCCCACACCTGCGTACCGCATCGATCACGGTTTCACCCGGACGTCAGGCGCGCCTCACGAGCCGTTCGCCGATCCGAGGACCACTTCCAGGGTGCGCTCCCGGCCCTCGCGGAGCACCGTGAGGGTCAGCGGATCGCCCGGCCGGTGGGCCCGGATCTTGATGATGAGCTCGTCACCACCGCGTACGCGCTGCCCGTCCACCTTGGTGATCACGTCCCCGGCCCGGATCCCGGCGCGGGCGCCGGGCCCGTCGGTGACGACGGACGGCTTGCCGTCGGCGGCCTTGTCCCCGACCCGGGCTCCGTCGCCCTTGTACTGGAGGTCGAGCGTGACCCCGATGACGGGGTGGGTGGCGCGGCCGGTGCGGATCAGCTCCTCCGCGACGCGCTTGCCCTGGTTGATGGGGATGGCGAAGCCCAGGCCGATGGAGCCGCCCTGCCGGTCGGGGTCGTCCTTGTCGGCGCCCCGGATCGCGCTGTTGATGCCGACCACGTGGGCCTTGGCGTCGAGGAGGGGGCCGCCGGAGTTGCCGGGGTTGATGGGGGCGTCCGTCTGGAGCGCGTCGACGTAGCTGACGTCGCTGCCGTCGCCCTTGTCGCCGCCCGCGGTGACGGGCCGGCCGGTGGCGCTGATGATCCCGGCGGTGACGGTGTTGGAGAGGTCGAACGGGGCGCCGATGGCCACCACCGGGTCGCCGACCTGGACGTTCTCCGAGTTACCCAGGCTCAGCGGGCGCAGCCCGCGCACCCCGCTGACCTTGACCACGGCCAGGTCGTACCCGGTGTCCCGGCCCACCAGCTCGGCGCTGACGCTCTCGCCGGTGCTGAAGGTGACGCCTATGTCCTTGGCATCGCCGACCACGTGGTTGTTGGTCAGGATGTGGCCCTGGGCGTCGAGGACGAATCCCGTGCCGGTCCCGCTCCCGTCGGTGGAGCGCACGTGCAGGGTCACCACCCCGGGCAGGGCGGTGGCCGCGATCCCGGCCACGCTTCCGGGCGCCCGGCCCGCCGCCGCGACGCCCGCCTGCGGGAGTTCCAGCCGGGTGCTGCTCTGACGCTCGGCGACCACACCGAGGTATCCGCCGATGCCGCCGGCGAGCAGGGCGACCCCCGCGCCGAAGGCCACCAGCTGCCACAGGCCGACCCCGCGGCGCTGCCGGCCCCGGTCCACGACCTGGAGGGGCTGGTCGCCCCAGGGGTCGTACCGCACCACGGGCGCGGCCGGGGCATCCGGCTCGGGGCCGGACGCCGCACCGGTGTACGGGTCGGCAGCCGGGCCGGGCTCCGGTCCGGGCTGCCCGGCCTCGGGGCGCGGTGCGGGGACCCCCTCGCGGCGGAGTTCCGCCGTGCCCTCTGGCCGGCTCCACCAGGACGGTGCCGGATCGGTCTGCTGGCTGTCGGCCATGGGCGCTCCCCGCCTACCTGTGCACATGTGCCGCAGATTCAACCAGGTCCCGGGTCAGCGCAGGAGGGAGACCGGGCGAGCCGATGCCTGCGGGGACGGGTGGAGCGGCGGGAGCGGCGTCGGCAGGGACGCCGGCAGGCTGGGACCGGGGACGGTGCCGGGCGTGGGTCGGCGGTCGCGGACGACCGCGTCGGCCACGGACACGGCCGGGCCGGGCCGGGTGGCGGGCGCGGGTGACTCGCCCCGGACATGCGGGTCCACGGCCTCCAGCGGCAGCGATCCGCCCAGGGCGAGCGCGGCCAGCGAGACGGCTCCGGCGGCCACGAAGGCCAGACGGCGGCGCGGCCGGCCCACCTCGTGGATGCGGAACCCCGGCTGCTCCCGGCCGGGGGCGGCCGGCAGGGCGTACGCGAACGAGCCGAACGGGTCGGCGCCCGGCGGAGCTCCGGGTCCCGCGGGACCGGAGGAGCCCTCGGGTCCGCTGCCCGGCAGGCCCTGGAGCCGCGCGAGCAGCCCCGCGGACAGCGGCGGCGGCGCGCTCTCGACGAACATGGTCTTCACACGGCGCTGGGCGTCGGCCTCGGCCTTGCACTTGGCGCAGGTGGCCAGGTGTGCCAGGACCCGCTCGCGCGTGTCGTGCTTCAACTCCCCGTCCACCAGGGCGGCGAGACGGTCGCCCAGGTGCTGTTCCGCGGGGGACGGACTGGCTCCGCTCACTCGGCTCCGCCCTCTCCCCCGGCGCCCGGCGCGCCCACGGCCACGCCGGCCAGCGCGCGCTGCTCGGCGCGGGCCTCGGGAGACCGGTGCTTGAGCGCCTTGCGCAGGTGGGAACGGCCGCGGTGGATGCGGCTGCGCACGGTGCCGAGCTTCACGCCGAGGGTGGCGGCGATCTCCTCGTACGACAGGCCCTCGATGTCACACAGCACCACGGCGGCACGGAACTCCGGCGCGAGGGTGTCCAGCGCCTGCTGGACGTCCGCGTCGAAGTGGGTGTCGTGGAGCACCTGCTGGGGGGACGGCTCACGGCTCGGCAGCCGCTCGGCGGCGTCGTCTCCGAGCGCGTCGAAGCGGATCCGCTGCTTGCGGCGGACCATGTCCAGGAAGAGATTGGTGGTGATCCGGTGCAGCCAGCCCTCGAAGGTGCCGGGCGTGTAGGTGGACAGCGAGCGGAAGACGCGGACGAAGACCTCTTGCGTCAGGTCCTCGGCGTCGTGCTGGTTGCCGGTCAGACGGTAGGCGAGGCGGTAGACCCGCGCGCTGTGCGTGCTGACGATCTCCTCCCACGAAGGAGGGGTCCACGCCGGGGAGCCCGCATCGGCGGCGAAGGTCGCAGTGGTTGCGGTGTCGGCGGTGTGGAAACGGTCAGCAATGTCGGTCACGGATTTCGGCTCACCCGCCGACCAGAAGAGGCGCCGGATGACGCCCCCACGATCCACAGGCGCAGCCGCACCTCCCCTGTCGGCTCTGGTGGTGTCCAGTGGATTCCCTACCATAGCCACCCCCTCCGTCAGCTTGGGATAAGCGTTTTTGCATTAACTTTGCCCGGGGGCCGGTCCCCAGAACGGCCCGGATCGCCGATCTGCCCGGCGCCGTCCCTTCTGATCCCGTCTCCACCCTTCACAACGCCCGGTCCCATCTGCGGGTTCCCGACCTCAGCGGATACAGTCACCGTTGCGCCAACTATGGGGACAGGAGAGGGTCATTACCGGCAACCGGCAGACGAGCTGGGCGTTCGCCGACGCGTTTGTCGCCGAGGACGACGCTCTGCGATGGGCCCGTGACCGGTCCAGGGAAGCGGGCCTGCGCTCCGTCTCCCCCGGAACCGGGGCTGCGCTGCGCCTGCTCGCCGCCACGGCGGACGCCAAGGCGGTCGCCGAGATCGGTACGGGGACCGGCGTCTCGGGCATCCACCTGCTGCACGGGATGCGCGCCGACGGGGTACTGACCACGGTCGATCCCGAGGGCGACCGGCAGGCCTTCGCCCGCCAGGCGTTCCGTGCCGCCGGTTTCGCGGGCAACCGCGCCCGCTTCATCCCGGGCCGCGCGCTGGACGTCCTCCCGCGCCTCGCCGACGGCGGGTACGACCTCGTGTTCTGCGACGGGGACCCCGCCGAGTCCCTCGACTACCTCGCCGAATCCTTGCGCCTGCTGCGCCCCGGCGGGCTGGTCTGCTTCGAGGGGGTCTTCTCCGACGGCCGTACGGTCGACTCCGCGGCCCAGCCGGTGGAGGTGCTCCGGGTCCGCGAGCTGCTGCGCAGCGTCCGCGAGAGCCCCGCGCTGGAGGCCGCCCTGCTTCCGGTGGGCGACGGCCTGCTGTGCGCCGTGCGGCGCTGAGCGCGCGGCGGCCCCGGCGGGCGGAGGGTCGGCGCGGCAGGGTGACGCCGGCGACGACGGAGACGAGACCGAGGACCATCGGGGCGATCCGCTGCCGGCGCACCCGGACGTGCCGGTCGGTGAGCGCGGGGTGCGGTCGGCGGAGGCGGGAACGGCGCGGGCGGCGCGAAGGTCACGTGGGCCGGACACGACACTGCCCCGGCCGCTCGTCGGGACGAGCGGCCGGGGCAGTGCGGAGAACGCAGAGGGTGCCGACGTGTCAGCCGACGACCTTCTTCAGGGCGTCACCCAGGGCGTCCGCTTCGTCGGGGGTCAGTTCGACGACAAGCCGACCACCGCCCTCGAGCGGTACGCGCATGACGATGCCCCGCCCCTCCTTGGTGACCTCGAGCGGGCCGTCGCCCGTCCGCGGCTTCATGGCCGCCATGCTCGTTCCCCTTCCTGAAACCACATCGTCAGCCGACGGCACCGTTCAGGCGCCTAGTACCCGGCATCGAACACATTGCTTCTTGGCCATTATCCCGCATGTCAGGACCCGATGACCAACATCGGCTGTGAACGGTTGGGCAACGCGCTCGACCAAAACCACTCATTTCGGGGACCCGCCTGCGATACTGCGCCGCTGCCCCCTGATATCGGCCTCCGCTTTCTTTGACGCACATCACATGTGCGCGCGGGGCCCGGTCCGCCATGCTGGCCCTTGCACCCGCCGATACCGGCCGGTAGCCAAGCCCGCGACGAAGGGGGACCCCCTGCCATGGCCGACAGCGTGCTCTACGAAGTGACCGACGGACTCGCCACCATCACGATCAACCGTCCGGACGCGATGAACGCCATGAACACCGAGGCCAAGGTCGCCCTGCGCGACGCGGTCCGGGCGGCGGCCGGGGACACCGCGGTGCGCGCCGTGCTGCTCACGGCGGCGGGGAACCGGGCCTTCTGCGTCGGCCAGGACCTCAAGGAGCACATCGGCAGCCTCGCGGCGGACCGCGAGAGCGGCTCCTCGAACACCATGAGCACCGTCGCCGAGCACTACAACCCGATCGTCCGGGCCCTCACCGAGATGCCCAAGCCGGTGGTCGCCGGAGTCAACGGCGTGGCGGCCGGCGCGGGCTTCGGATTCGCCCTGGCGGCGGACTTCCGGGTCGTCGCCGACACCGCCTCCTTCACCACCTCGTTCGCCGGGGTGGCCCTGACCGCCGACTCCGGGGTGTCCTGGACGCTCCCCCGCCTGATCGGCGCGTCCCGCGCGAGCGATCTGCTGCTCTTCCCGCGTCCGGTCCGCGCCCAGGAGGCGTACGAGCTCGGCATCGCCAACCGCCTCGTGCCCTCGGAGTCGCTGCACGCCGAGGCCGAGACCCTGGCGCGCACGCTGGCCTCCGGTCCGACGGTGGCGTACGCCGCGTTGAAGGAGTCCCTCGCGTACGGGGCCTCCCGCTCCCTCCCGGAGGCGCTGGAGCGCGAGGAGGCCCTCCAGGCCCGCGCGGGAGCCTCCGAGGACCACGCCATCGCCGTCCAGGCCTTCCTGGCGAAGCAGCCGCCGGCGTACCTGGGCCGCTGACCGGGACGTCTCCCGCGCGGCTCAGGCCCCGCGGGAGACGCAGTCCGCGAGGTGGTCGTCGACCAGCCCGCAGGCCTGCATCAGGGCGTAGGCCGTGGTCGGTCCGACGAAGCGGATGCCCGCCTTCTTCAGCGCCTTCGCCAGGGCCGTGGACCCGGGGGTCACCGCCGGGACGTCGGCCGTCGACCGCGGGGCCGGACCCGGTTCCTCGGGAGCGTACGACCAGACGAGGGTGTCGAGCTCGCCCGGCTCCCATCCGGCCAGGACCTTCGCGTTGGCCAGGGTGGCCTCGATCTTGGCCCGGTTGCGGATGATGCCCTCGTCGGCCAGCAGGCGCGCCGCGTCCGCCGGACCGAACTCCGCGACCTTCGCGATCTCGAACGAGGCGAAGGCCGTACGGAAGCCCTCCCGGCGGCGCAGGATCGTCAGCCAGGACAGACCGGACTGGAAGGCTTCCAGGCACAGCCGCTCGTACAGCGCGTCGTCGCCGTGGACCGGACGGCCCCACTCCGTGTCGTGGTACGTCACGTAGTCCGGGGTGGACAGCCCCCACGGGCAGCGCAGGCCGCCGTCCGGACCGGCCAGCGCACCGGTCATCGCCCGGCGTCCTTGGTGAGGTCGACGTGGCCGCCGGCGGCGGTGGCGTCCGGACCCGCGGCGTCGGCGGGCTCCCCACCGGTCGCGGCGGCCGGCGCGTCACCGGCCGCGGCGCCGTCCCGTTCCGCGGTCAGCCGGGCGATGCGCGCGTCGCGCTCCGCGAGCTCCGCCGCCAGCCGCTCCAGTACGTCGTCCACCTCGGCCATCCGGTAGCCGCGCGGCGCGACGGGCAACCGCAGCGCGTCGATGTCCGCCCGCACGACGGGCCGGGTCTCCGGCAGCCCGTCGGCCACCCGGTCCGGCTCCGCTTCCGGCAGGACGGCCTCCGAGCCGCCGCCGACCACCGCGAGGGTGACCGCTGCCACGACCACGACCAGCGCGATCATCAAGAAGAAGAACACGATCAACTCCCCTGAGAGACTCCGGCCACCAGGTTAAGGTCGCAGGCGAGGCGCGAGGGCCGCCGAAGGAGGAAAGAGCAGGATGCTGCGACTGGGCAGGCACGAGTTCGACACCCACGAGCCGGTGATCATGGCCATCGTGAACCGGACTCCTGACTCCTTCTACGACCAGGGCGCGACGTTCCGCGACGAGCCGGCGCTGGCGCGGGTCGAGCAGGCGGTGGCCGAGGGCGCCGCGATCATCGACGTCGGCGGCGTCAAGGCGGGCCCCGGCGAGCACGTGGACGCGGCCGAGGAGGCCCGGCGCACGGTCGGCTTCGTGGCCGAGGTCCGGCGCCGCCACCCGGACGTGGTGATCAGTGTGGACACCTGGCGGCACGAGGTCGGCGAGGCGGTCTGCGAGGCCGGGGCGGACGTGCTGAACGACGCCTGGGGCGGGGTCGACCCCCGGCTGGCCGAGATCGCCGCCCGCTACGGCGCGGGCCTGGTCTGCACCCACGCGGGCGGGGTGGAGCCGCGCACCCGGCCGCACCGGATCGCGTACGAGGACGTGATGGAGGACGTCCTGCGCGTCACCGTGGGCCTGGCGGAACGCGCCGCCGCGCTCGGCGTGCCGCGGGAGTCGATCATGATCGACCCGGGCCACGACTTCGGCAAGAACACCCGGCACTCCCTGGAGGCCACCCGGCGGCTGGCGGAGATGGCTGAAACGGGCTGGCCGGTGCTGGTCTCGCTGTCCAACAAGGACTTCGTCGGCGAGACCCTGGACAAGCCGGTAAAGGAGCGCCTGATCGGCACCCTCGCCACGACGGCCGTCTCGGCCTGGCTGGGGGCGCAGGTCTACCGCGTCCACGAGGTCGCGGAGACCCGGCAGGTCCTGGACATGGTGGCCTCGATCCAGGGCCACCGGCCCCCGGCGGTCGCCCGCCGGGGCCTGGCCTGAACCCCCGGGGCCCGGCCTGACCCCCGAGGGCCCGGCCTGACCCCCGAGGCCCCGGCCCGGTCCCGGGGCGGGGGCCGCCCCGGGCTGCGGGTCCTCCTCCGGGCTTGCGGGTCCTACTTCCCGACTTCCTTCGTCACCAGCGCGATGGCCTCGTCCACGTCGTCCGTGACGTGGAACAGGTAGAGGTCCTTCTCCGAGGCCTTGCCCTGGGCGATCACCGTGTTCTTCAGCCAGTCGATCAGACCGCTCCAGTACTCCGTGCCGAACAGCACGATCGGGAAGCGGGTGATCTTCTGCGTCTGCACCAGGGTCAGCGCCTCGAACAGCTCGTCCAGCGTGCCGAGACCGCCCGGCAGCACCACGAAGCCCTGGCTGTACTTCACGAACATCGTCTTGCGGACGAAGAAGTACCGGAAGTTCAGGCCGAGGTCGACGTGCTCGTTGAGCCCCTGCTCGAAGGGCAGCTCGATGCCGAGGCCGACGGAGATGCCGTTGCCCTCGCGGGCGCCCTTGTTGGCCGCCTCCATCGCGCCCGGGCCGCCGCCGGTGATGACGGCGAAGCCGGCGTCGACCAGCGCGCGCCCGATCCGTACGCCCGCTTCGTACTCGGGCGAGTCGACCGGGGTCCGCGCCGAGCCGAACACGCTGATCGCCGGCGGCAGCTCGGCGAGCGTGCCGAAGCCCTCGATGAACTCCGACTGGATGCGCAGGACCCGCCAGGGATCGGTGTGCACCCACTCGGAGGGCCCGGCCGAATCCAGCAGCCGCTGGTCCGTCGTACTGCCCGCCTGCACCTGGCTGCGCCTCCTCAGCACCGGTCCGAGCTGCTGCTCCTCGGGCCGGTGACGAGCGGACGCGTCGGGATTGCCGTGGTTGCCCATGATGTGCTCCCTCCTGCTGATCGTTGGATCAGGGTAGGCGCACGAAGGTGACGAGAAGCGGAATTCAGGTGGTCAGCCAGGTCCGGAGTCGTTCTTCGCAGTGCAGGATGGCCTTCGTCTCCACCCGCTCGTCCACCTTGTGGGCCAGCAGGGCGTCGCCCGGGCCGTAGTTGACCGCCGGGACGCCCAGCGCGCTGAAGCGGGAGACGTCCGTCCAGCCGAACTTCGGCATGGCGCGGCCGCCGACCGCCTCCATGAAGGCGGCCGCGGCCGGGTGGCCGAGGCCGGGCAGGGCGCCGCCCGAGGAGTCGTCGACCTCGAACGCGGCGATGTCGCAGTCCGCGAAGACCTCCCGCACGTGGGCGAGCGCGTCGGCCTCGCTCCGGTCGGGGGCGTAACGGAAGTTGACCGTGACCGTGCAGGCGTCGGGGATGACGTTGTTGGCGACGCCGCCATCGATGCGGACCGCGTTGAGGCCCTCGTGGTACTCCAGGCCGTCGATGACCGGCCTGCGCGGCTCGTACGCGGCCAGCTTCGCCAGGATGGGGCCCGCGGTGTGGATGGCGTTGGAGCCCATCCAGCTGCGCGCGGAGTGGGCGCGCTCGCCGGCCGTGCGGAGCAGGACCCGCAGGGTGCCCTGGCAGCCGCCCTCGACCTCGGCGTTCGAGGGCTCCAGCAGCACGGCGAAGTCGCCGGTGAGCCAGTCGGGGTGGGCCTCGGCGACCTTGCCCAGGCCGTTCAGGTCGGAGGCGACCTCCTCCTGGTCGTAGAAGACGAAGGTGAGGTCGCGGTTGGGCTCGGGCACGGTCGCGGCGATGCGCAGCTGCACCGCGACACCGGACTTCATGTCGGTCGTGCCGCAGCCCCACAGGACGCCGTTCTCGTCGAGGCGGGAGGGGACGTTGTCGGCGATCGGCACGGTGTCGAGGTGCCCGGCGAGGACGACGCGCTCGTCGCGGCCCAGGTGGGTGCGGGCGACGACGTTGTTCCCGAAGCGGTCCACGGTCAGGTGCGGCAGGGCGCGCAGCGCGTGTTCCACGAGGTCGGCGAGTACCTTCTCGTCGCCGCTCACGGACGGAATGTCGACGAGCCGGGCGGTCAGCTCGGCGGCGTCCAGGGTGAGGTCCAGCTCGGATTCGGACATGGAACCGACCCTAGCGCCCGGGTCCGCGCGGATCCCGCGCCGTCCGGCCGGTGGACGCGTCATCTGCCTCAAGTACGGTGGGCCGCGTGTCCGAGAACCGTCCTCCCCGCTCCCGCCGCCGCAGGCCGCTGCGCGTGGCCGTCGGTCTCCTCGTCCTGTTCGCGGTGATCGGGTACTTCGCCGCCCAGCGGAACTCCAACGGCGGCGGCGCCCCGTACTGCACCGCCTCCGCGGCCGGGGCGGACCCCGAGGAGTACGAGCTGTCCCCGGAGCAGGCCTCGAACGCGGCGACGATAGCGGCGGTCGGGATCTCCAAGGGCCTGCCGGACCGGGCGGTGACCATCGCGCTGGCCACGGCGATGCAGGAGTCGGCGCTGCGCAACCTCGACCACGGGGACCGGGACTCGCTCGGCCTGTTCCAGCAGCGGCCCTCGATGGGCTGGGGCACTCCGGAGCAGATCACGGACCCGGTCTACTCGGCCGCGATCTTCTACGACCACCTCGTCGAGGTCCCGGGGTACTCGCGGCTGCCGCTGACGGTGGCCGCGCAGAAGGTGCAGCGCAGCGGTTTCCCGCAGGCGTACGCCAAGCACGAGCCGGACGCGACGGTCCTGACGGCCGCCTTCGGCGGGGCCGGAAACCTGGTCTGCTCGGGTCCGGTTCCGGCGGGCGGCGATCCGGAGCGGGTGCGGACGGAGCTGGTACGGGCCTTCGGCGAGGGGACGCTGGGCGGTGGCCCCGGCGGGGCGGTGGCGGACACCGCGGCCGCGGGCGGTGCTCCGCAGGGCCGGGTCGACGTCCGGCTGAAGCGGGACGGCGGGGCGGCCGAGGAGCGGCGCGGCCGGGCCGTGGCGCACTGGGCGGTGGCCCGGTCGCAGGAGCTGGGGATCGCGCGGGTCTCGTACGGCGGCGACGACTGGACCGGTGGCCGGGCCGGCCGCGCGTGGCGGTCCGGGGGCGCGGACGGCGCGCCGGACGGCGGCGGGCGGCAGGACGCCCCCGCCGACGAGGTCCGGATCTTCACGGCCCGCTGAGGGGCGGTTACGTCCTCACCGCCCGCCGAGGGCGGCCGGGACGGTCCGGAAGCCCGCCGGAGGCACCCGGCCGCGCGTACGAGGCGTCACCCGTGCGGGTGTGGCCGGTGCGGGGGCCGGCGGGTCCGCGGAAGTACGGAAGGCCTGGTGAGCGCGTGCTGAATGCATTTGTCACGCAGGCCGATTAAACGATGCGTTACCGATCCTTTACCCGGTGCATCCGCAACTCCACCCGCCCCGCGAGCGGTTGTACACGGCGTACTCAGCCGCTACCGCTTAGGAGCAACATGTCCCTCCCCCTGACCCGCCGGATCGCCCGTGCCGCGCTGCTCCTCGCAGCCGGGGCAGCGCCCGTGGTCGGTGCGGCCGGCGCGGCCAGCGCCGCGGGCCTGGAGTCCGTGCCGCAGCTGGACGCACTCACCGCACCCCTCACCGCCCCGGACGGCGCCGACGCCACGGCGGTCACGGACACCGCCACCGAGGCCGTCCCGGCCGCCGCCGCGCCCGCGACCGAACTGGTGGGCACCGCCGCGCCGATGCTCGGCGGACTGCCCGCCGCCAAGGACCTCCCGGTGGGCTCGCTGCCCACCGGCGAGCTCCCGACGGACTCGCTGCCTACGGACTCGCTGCCGACCGGCTCCCTGACCGGGGCCCTGCCGCTCGGCGGACTGCCGCTCGGCGGCTGACCGCCGTACGACACCGAAGGGGCCGGGAGCACGAACTCCCGGCCCCTTCGGGCTGCTGCGGCACGGCGGGCGGGCGCCCGGCTCAGCCGAGGCGCTTGACGGCCGCCGCGACGCGCTCGTCGGTGGCGGTGAAGGCGACGCGCACGAACCGCGCGCCCGCCTCGCCGTAGGTGTCCCCCGGCGCGACCAGGATGCCGAGCTCCGCGAGGTGAGCGACGGTGTCCCAGCAGGGCTCGTCCCGGGTCACCCACAGGTAGAGGCTGGCCTCGCTGTGCTCGACGCGGAAGCCGTGCGCCTCCAGGGCGGTGCGCAGCGCGGCGCGGCGGGCGGCGTAGCGCTCGCGCTGCTCGGCCACGTGCGTGTCGTCGCCCAGGGCCGCCACGGTGGCCGCCTGGACGGGGGCGGGCGTCATCATTCCGCCGTGCTTGCGGATCTGCAGCAGCTCGCCGAGCACGGCCGCGTCGCCGGCGGCGAACGCCGCCCGGTAGCCGGCCAGGTTGGACCGCTTGGAGAGCGAGTGGACCGCGACGAGGCCCTCGTAGGAGCCGCCGCAGACGTCGTCGTGGAGGACGGAGACCGGCTCGGCCTCCCAGCCCAGCTCCAGGTAGCACTCGTCGCTGAAGACGAGGATGCCGTGCTCGCGCGCCCAGGCCACGATCCGGATCAGCTCCTCCTTGGGGAGGACCTTCCCGGTGGGGTTGGACGGGGAGTTGAGCCAGAGCAGCCGGACGCCGGCCGGGTCCAGCTCCGTCGGGTCGTCGTACACGACGGGCTCCGCGCCGCACAGCCGCGCGCCGACCTCGTACGTGGGGTAGGCGAGCCGGGGGTAGGCGACCTTGTCGCCGGCGCCGAGGCCCAGCTGGGTCGGCAGCCACGCGACCAGTTCCTTCGAGCCGACCACCGGCAGGACGTTGGTGTGTCCGGCGGCGCTCGCGCCGAGCCGGCCGCGCACCCACCCCGTGATCGCGTCGCGCAGGGCGACCGTGCCCCACACCGTGGGGTAGCCCGGCGAGTCGGCGGCGTCGGCGAGGGCCTGCTGGATCAGCCGGGGCACCGGGTCCACGGGCGTGCCGATCGACAGGTCGACGATGCCGTCCGCGTGGGCCGCCGCCGTGGCCTTGTACGGCTCCAGCTTGTCCCAGGGGAAGACGGGAAGACGGTCGGATACTGCGGCCACGGGGGTCTCTGCTCTCTCTGGGTGGGGGCGCGAAACACCTCGGCCCCGTGCGGCGGTCAGGCCGCACGGGGCCGAGGGGATGCTTCTGCCGCGAAAGGTCAGTGTTCGCCGTTGATGCCGGCGGGAAGCGCCGCGACGAAGGGGTGGTCGCGCTCGATCAGGCCGAGCTTGGAGGCACCACCGGGCGAACCGAGCTCGTCGAAGAACTCGACGTTCGCCTTGTAGTAGTCCTTCCACTCCTCCGGGGTGTCGTCCTCGTAGAAGATGGCCTCGACCGGGCAGACCGGCTCACACGCACCACAGTCGACGCACTCGTCCGGGTGGATGTACAAGGACCGCTGGCCCTCGTAGATGCAGTCGACGGGGCACTCTTCGATGCATGCCTTGTCCTTGACGTCGACACAAGGCTCCGCGATGACGTAGGTCACGCTCTCGTTCCTCCTCGGTAGGGCTTTCCATATCGCGCGGGAGCGCGGCGTCGTCGATGCCCGCACCTAGTATCTCCGTTCCCGGGCACGATCCGAACAGGAGGGGCGGACAGAGCTGTGGAAATCGCTGCAGGCGGACGGCTGGAGGTCCGTATCACCCCGGCTGACGTGGGTAAACGAGTCTCTGTACGACGGGTGGAGCCGGGGACGGGCGGATCGCCCGAGTTCGCGGACACGGTAGGGGTTCTCACATCCTGGTACGGGGGTGTGCTGCTGATCACAAAGAAGAACGGCCAGGCGGTCCGCATTCCGGAATCGTCGCTGGTGGCGGGCAAGATCGTGCCCGCCGCGCCGGCCCGCCGCAGGGGCCCGGCAGCCTCCTTCGGGGAGCTCGCGCGGATCACCGCGCGGTCCTGGCAACCGCTGGAGAGCGAGCCCCTGGGCGAGTGGACGCTGCGGGCGGCCGCCGGATTCACCCGGCGCGCCAATTCGGTCCTGCCCCTCGGCGATCCGGGGATGCCGCTGGAGGATGCACTCGCGCGGGTGACCTCCTGGTACGCGCGGCGCGGCCTCCCGGCGTACGTACAGGCCGCCACGGGCGCGGCCGGCACCCAGGAACTGCTCTGCGCGGAGCTGGAACGGCTCGGCTGGGCGGCCGAGGTCTCGGCTCAGGTGCGGATCGGCGCCCTGGCCCCGGTGGGCGACGTGGACGCGCCGGCGGCCGCCGGGATACGGCTGACCCGCACCCCGGACGAGGAGTGGCTCGGGCGCTACGGGAAGGTCGACGACCCGGAGCTCGCCCGGCGGATGCTGGTGGAGGGGCCGTCGGTGTGGTTCGCGGCGCTGCCGGGCGGCCGCGCGGTCGGCCGGTGCGTGGTGGACGGGCGGTGGGCCGGTTTCGCGGCCGTGACGGTCGACCCGGCGCACCGGCGGGAGGGGCTGGCGACGGCGGTGATGGCGGCGCTGGCCCGGCGGGCGCTGGAAGAGGGCGCGTCGGCGGCCTGGCTCCAGGTGGAGACGGACAACGCGGCCGCGCGGGCCCTGTACGACGGCCTGGGCTTCGCCACGCACCACAGCTACCACCACTACCGGCAGCTCCGGGAGACGGCGTGACGTCCGCCTGGCGGGAGCAGTTCGCCGCGGAGGCGCGGTCGGAGCGCCCCGACCTGGCGCTGCTGTGCCTGCTGCTGGCGGCGGAGGGCGACCCGGAGGTGGACGAACGCGCCATCGACTGGGCACAGATCGAGCTGGACCGGCTCGCGGGGATGCTGCCGTACGGGCTGCGGGGCGGGCGGGCGTGGGCCTCGGCGGTCACGGAACTGCTGGGCGGACGGCTCGGTTTCCACGGCACCCCGGCGGACTACGACCGGCTGGAGTCCTCGCTGCTGCACGAGGTGCTGCGGCGGCGGCGCGGGCTGCCGATCCTGCTGTCGGTGGTGTGGCTGGAGGTCGCGCGGCGGGCGGGGGCGCCGGTGTACGGGCTGGGGTTGCCGGGGCACTTCGTGGTGGGCTTCGGCGACCCGGAGGAGGGCGTCGTGGTGGATCCGTTCGCGGGCGGCGCCTCGCTGGGGACCGGGCCTGCCGAACTGGCCGACGGGCCGCGGACCCCGGCGCGGACCCGGGACATCGTGCTGCGGATCCTGAACAACATCCGGGCGTGGGCCTCGGCCCGGCCCGAGCACTCCGGGGTGGCGCTGTGGGCGCTGGACCTGTCGCTGCTGCTGCCGTCGCACCCGGCGTCGCTGCGGTACGAGCGGGCCCGGCTGCTGGTGGAGCGGGGCGCCTTCCAGGAGGGCGCCGCCGAGCTGGAGTCGTACGCGACGGTCGTGGACGCGATCGACGTCACCGCGGCGGGCCGCATCCGTGCGGAGGCCGCGTCGGCCCGCGCGCTGCTGAACTGACCTCCCGCGCCGCCGGAGCGACGTGCGGGGCCGGGGCGGTGCCCCGGCCCCGCACGGTCAGGACGGGTTGGTGTCGACGACGACGGTCCGCTCGGCGGTGGTCTTGCCGCGCAGGGCCTGGCCGAGGGCGCCGGCCACGTCCTGCGGGGTGACCGCGGTCTTGGCGCCGTTGCCCCGGGCGATCAGGATCCCGTCGAAGGTGTTCCCGTAGACGTCCTTGAGGGCTTCCAGGTCGAACTTCGGGACGAGGTGGCCCTCCACCGGCTGCATGCTGAGGATCTTCGGCAGGGACTTGGCGCCGAAGGCGAGGGGCTTCCCACCGATCTTGACGACGGCGTTGGCCGACATCGCGGGCTCGGCGAACTCCTTCATGGCACGGTCGAGTTCGGCCTGGTCGATGACCGGCGCCTTGGCGGTGACCGGCAGTTCCACCGGGGCGGACTTGCCGGTGGCCACCGTGTCGCGGAAGGCCCTGGTGACCTGGGCGACGGAGGCGTCGGCGTCGAGGGTGGTTCCGGGGGTGCCGGGGACGGCGACGGGCTTGCCCGTGTCGAAGGTGATGGTGCCCTCGGTGGCCGAGCCGGACGTGCCCGCGAGTTCCTGGAGCGCGACCTGGAGCTTCTCCTCGTCGACCGGCATCACAGGCGTCGCCTCGCGCTCCTGGCCGAGGAGCGAGCCGATGACGGTGACGGGGTTGTAGTCGCTGCCGGCCGCGTTGCGGACGGTGGTCTGGCTGTCCAGCGTCAGGCCGGCCTTCTCCGGCTTCAGCTCGACCTGCTTGCCGCCGACGGTGAGCTGGAGCGGGGCGGCGGCGCGGGCGCCGAAGGCGGTCTGGAGCTTGGCCACGGCCTCGTCGCGGCTGCCGCTGATGTCGACGCCGAGGACGGTGGTGCCCTTGGGGACGTCGGAGTGGTTCAGCAACAGCCCGGCGCCGTAGGCCACGCCGAGGACACCCAGGAGACCGACGCACAGGAGGAGGAGCTTGGAGCGGGCCTTCTTCACGGGCTTTGCCGGGGCCTTCTGCTTCGGGGGCGCGGGGCTGGGCACCGCCGCGGGGGCGGGGACCGGCGCGGGCGCCGGCATCGGTACGGGGGCGGGACCGTCCGTCTCGGGGCCGGGCCAGCGCGGCGCCGCGTCGGCGCGGGGGGCGACGGCGGGAGCACCGGGGCCGCCCGCGCCGACCGGGCCGGGTCCTGCGGGGGGCCCGCCGACCGGCCCGCCGACCGGGCCGCTGCCGAAGACGGGGCCGCCGGTGGGTCCGGCGGGGCCGCCGGTGCCGGGGCCGCCGTAGACGGGGAACGCCTCGGTGACGGGACCCGCGTCGCCCTGGTCGCCCGGGTACCCGGGGTAGCCCTGGGGCGCCCCGGCACCGGGGCCGCCGGGGCGGCCGGGCAGCGGGCCGGCCGGGGCGGGCGGCTGCGGGGCGTAGTCCGGGCTGTAGCCCGAGGCGGGCGCGTCCGCGGAGCGCGGCGGGGCGAAGCCGCCCCGCGCCGCCGGAGGCTGCGGGGTGCGTCCCGGGAGCGGGGCCGCGGGCGGGGCCTGGAACGGGCCCTGGCCCTGCGGGGCCCCGGCCGGGAGTCCGGGCGCCCGGCCGGAGACCGGCGCCTGCGGCGGGGCCTGTCCGGCCGGCGGGGCCGACTTGCGCGGGGCGAACCAGTTGCTGGCCGCCTCCCCGCCCTCGGCCGGCCCGCCCTGCGGGGCGGCCGGCTCCTGCGCGGCCTCGATGCGGGTCGGCAGGGGCTGCTTGGGCCTCGGCGCGGGCTGCGCGGCGGGTGCGGCACCCGCCGCCCGGCTCTGCGGCGGCGCCGGCTCGTCGGCGGCCGCCTCGTCGGCGGGGGCACCCATCGGCTTGCGCACGACCACCGGCGGGATCGGCCGCGAACCCGGGATGTTGATCCGGATCCGGGTCGTCAGGGTGGTCTCGGTCTTGGGCCCGTCGGATTCGGGCGTGGACGGCTTCGAGGTCACAGGGTTCTCCTCCGGGGCGGTCGTCGCGCCGGGCCCGGTCGGCACAGTCGTGGACGGATACTGGCCGGTTCCATACGGCGGGGTACCCGAGGGGTAGGCGGCTCCGCCGCGCCCCTGGGGCCCGGAGGACGAACTGTCAGTTTCACGACTCAAGGCAGGTTCTCCCGGTTGGCTCCGCCGCCCGTCATACCGTGCGCGGGCAGCTCGGCGGCCCGTCCACCATACTGGCCGTCGCCCGTACGCAACTGACCCCCGGGAATCAGCGGTTCCTCACGGGCCCCGCAAATCCCCCCGCAAGCACTCTTCGCGGCCCGCCGCGACCCCGGCGGACCGGCCCTCCGGAGATGCCCAACACCACGTCACTTGGCGGACGGTGCGGCCGAAACCGGCCGATCCGGGATCGCGCGCATCGTGGCACACATCACAGCCAGTACGGTTCCCCCCAAAAGGTATGCGTACATGCCGATTCCGGACGAACTCAACAGGAAGTCGCCCTCGGGGCGCGGGATGCCGAGCATCACGTACGCGAGGAACCAGCCGCCCGCGGCGCCGCCCACGCCGAGCCCGGGCCCCAGGGCGATCCGCCCGCCGAGGAACAGCCCGAAGAGGGCCAGCAGGGCGAGCAGCAGTCCGCCGGGGAACCACAGGTCCACCACCAGCCAGCCGGCCGCGCCCGTCAGCACGCCCGCCACCAGCAGGCCCAGGCAGCCGGCGATCCGGCCCGGCCCCGCCGCCCCGGTCACGCGTCCACCCCCGCGAAGAGGTCGCGCTCGCGCTCGCCGGCCGGCACGCCGGGCCGCCCGTCGGCGAGTTCGTAGTACTCGCGGGTGAACAGCGGCTGCCCGAGGTCGTTGGAAAGGGCGAAGAAGGGCCCGTCCACGGCGATCTGGGTGGCGTGGGCCCGCATGGCGGCGGTCTTGGCGGCCACGAACCTCTCCTCGCCCCCGATCTCGGCGGTGATCCGCCCGTCGTCGACGACCCCCGGCACGTCCTGGGGGGTGGCCGTCCCGGGGAACGGGACCGTACGGTCCGCGCGCAGCCGGGCGAACCCCGCCTCGGCGACGGACAGCGGGACGCGGTTCCAGTAGACCTTCCCGATCCGGTGCGGCGCGCCGAGGTCGGGACGGTACCCGTCCTCCGCGGCGAGTTCGACGGACCGCGTGGCGACGCGGTGGGCCTGGATGTGGTCCGGGTGGCCGTACCCGCCGTCGGGGTCGTAGGTGACGAGCACCTGCGGGCGCACCTCGCGGATCACCTCGACGAGGTGGGCGGCGGCCTCGTCCACGTCGGCGGACCAGAACGCGCCGGGACGGGCGTTCTGCGGCGCGCCCATCATCCCGGAGTCCCGGAAGCGGCCGGGGCCGCCGAGGAACCGGTGGTCGGTGACGCCCAGTTCGGCCATGGCCGCGGCGAGCTCGCCGACGCGGTGGGGGCCGAGGGCGTCGTCGCGGTCGGCCGCCAGATGGGCGAGGCCGGGCGGGATGACCTCACCCTCCTCACCGAGGGTGCAGGTCACCAGGGTGACGTGCGCGCCCTCGGCCGCGTACTTCGCCATGGTGACGCCGTTGTTGATCGACTCGTCGTCGGGATGCGCGTGCACGAGCAGCAGACGACGGGCGGGAAGACCGTTCATGGGGCAAGCCTAGGGGGTGCCGCTCACGTCGCTCCGTACGCCCGCAGTGCGGCAGGAGCGAGTCCTGCCGGAGCCCCCGGACGGAGCGACGGGGAGACGGCCTAGAACTTGAGCCCGCTGATCATGCTAGCCACGTTGGACGTGAGCTGGTTGAGGGTGGGGGCGATGGTGGAGCTCGCCAGGTAGAAGCCCAGGAGTACGCAGACCACCGCGTGTCCCGCTTTCAGGCCCGACTTGCGGACCAGCAGGAAGACGACGATCGCCAGCAGCACCACGGCCGAGATCGAGAGTGCCACGGCGTTTCACCTCCACGTCGAGCGGACATCGGTACGCGTATTCGTGCTCGGCGAGATGCATACCCACCATGCGCTACGAATCATAACTATCCGTGCCAGCCCGCCGATCGAATTCCGGCAGCGCGAGGGGCGTACGTGATGCACGGCCGGGGTCACGGGGGAGGCCGGCCGGGGAGGCTGTGCGCCTCCCCGGCCGGCTGTCGGCACCCGCACGGCCGCACCCGGCCCAGGCTGCACGCCTGATATCTCGGGGCAGATACGGTCAAGTTGCCCCTGTGTTAACGGAGTTGCGTGCGCGGCACCGACCGCTCGGGAGGCCGCGCACGGGTGGCGGGAAATGATCGTCCCCGGACGCCTCCCGTCCGCTCCGTGGACGGCCGGGCGGCGGGAGCGCCCGGCCCCCGGCGGCGCGGCGGCCGTCGCTCGAGCCCGCGGACTACCGGCCCGGGTCCTCCGGGGGCGGCGGGACCACCTGCTTCTCCGCCGCGAAGTGACAGGCCGACGGGTGGGCGGCCGGTCCCGAGGGGAACACCGCCGGGACGGCCAGCAGCGGGACCTCCGTGGCGCAGCGGGATTCGGCCTTCCAGCAGCGGGTGCGGAAGCGGCAGCCGGACGGCGGGTCGGCCGGGGAGGGGACGTCGCCGGAGAGGATGATCCGCTCGCGGTGGGCGCGTGCGCCGGGGTCGGGTACGGGGACGGCGGAGAGCAGGGCCTGGGTGTACGGGTGGGTGGGGTGGTCGTAGATCTGGGTGTCGGTGCCGATCTCGACGATCCGGCCGAGGTACATGACGCCGACCCGGTCGGAGATGTGCCGGACGATCGACAGGTCGTGCGCGATGAAGACGTAGGACAGGTCGAACTCGTCCTGGAGCTTCTCCAGCAGGTTGATCACCTGGGCCTGAACGGAGACGTCGAGCGCGGAGACCGGCTCGTCGGCGACGATGACCTCCGGCCGCAGGGCCAGGCCGCGGGCGATGCCGATGCGCTGGCGCTGGCCGCCGGAGAACTGGTGGGGGTACCGGTTGATGTACTCCGGGTTGAGTCCGACCACGTCCAGCAGGTCCTGCACCTTGCGCCGCCGGTCGCCCCTGGGGGCGACCTCGGGGTGGATCTCGTACGGCTCGCCGATGATGTCGCCGACCGTCATGCGGGGGTTCAGCGAGGTGTACGGGTCCTGGAAGACCATCTGGATGTTGCGGCGGACGGCCTTCAGGGCGCGCCCGGACAGCTTGGTGATGTCCTCGCCCTTGTACGAGATCCGGCCCGCGGTCGGCCGCTCCAGGTTGACCAGCATCTTGGCCACGGTCGACTTGCCGCAGCCGGACTCGCCGACGATGCCCAGCGTCTCGCCGGCCGACAGGGAGAAGGAGACCCCGTCCACGGCCTTGACCGCGCCGATCAGTTTGCGGAAGACGACGCCCTGGGTCAGCGGGTAGTGCTTGACCAGGTCCTTCACTTCGAGAAGGGACTCAGCCATGGAGGCACTCCTTCCAGAAGAAGCAGGCACTGGTCCGCTCCTCGGCGACCCGCGCGAGCGGCGGCACCTCCGCGCGGCAGGCGGGCCGCGCCATCGGGCAGCGCGGGTTGAAGGCGCAGCCGGGCGGGATGGCGAGCAGGTTGGGCGGCAGGCCCTTGATGGCGTACAGCTCCTGGCCCTTCTGGTCCAGGCGCGGGATCGAGTCCAGCAGGCCCCGGGTGTACGGGTGGGCGGGCGCCCGGTAGATCTCGTGGACGGGGGCCGCCTCGACGATCCGGCCCGCGTACATGACGGCGATCTTGTCGGCCACGTCGGCGACGACACCGAGGTCGTGGGTGATCAGGATCAGGCCCATGTTCAGCTCGCGCTGGAGCTCCGCGAGCAGGTCCATGACCTGGGCCTGGACGGTGACGTCGAGGGCGGTGGTGGGCTCGTCGGCGATGATCAGCGAGGGCTCCAGGGCCAGAGCCATGGCGATCATGATGCGCTGGCGCATGCCGCCGGAGAACTGGTGCGGGTAGTCCCCCACGCGCGCCTTGGCCGCCGGGATCTTCACCCGGTCCATCAGCTCGACGGCCTTGGCCCGGGAGTCCTTGCGGGACATCCCGCGGTGGACCTCGTACATCTCGCCGAGCTGGGCGCCCACGCTGAGGACGGGGTTCAGGGAGGACAGCGCGTCCTGGAAGATCATCGCCATCTCGGCGCCGCGGACCTTCCTGCGCCGCTCCTCCTTCATCTTCAGCAGGTCCTCGCCCTTGAAGAGGATCTCGCCGCCCGCGATGCGGCCGGGGGGCGAGTCCAGGATGCCCATCACGGCCTGGGCGGTGACCGACTTGCCCGAGCCGGACTCGCCGAGCACCGCGAGGGTCTCGCCCTCGCCCACCGAGTAGTCGACGCCGTTGACCGCCTTGGCGACTCCGTCGCGCGTCGTGAACTCCACGTGCAGGTCGCGGACTTCGAGCAGCATGTGCGGGGCTCCTCAGCGCAGCTTGGGGTCGAGGGCGTCGCGCACCGCGTCGCCGAGCATGATGAAGGCGAGCACGGTCAGGCTGAGCGCGCCCGCGGGGTAGAGCAGCATGTGCGGGGCGTTGCGGATCTGCGGGGCCGCGTTGGAGATGTCGATGCCCCAGGAGACGGTGGGCGGGCGCAGGCCGACGCCGAGGAAGGACAGGGTGGCCTCCAGGGCGATGTACGTGCCCAGGGCGATGGTGGCGACGACGATGACGGGTGCGACGGCGTTCGGTGCCACGTGCCGCAGCAGCATCCGGCCGTTGCCGGCGCCCAGTGCCCGGGCGGCCTGGACGTAGTCGTTCTGTTTGGCGGTGATCACCGAGCCGCGGGCGATGCGGGCGATCTGCGGCCAGCCCAGCAGCACGATGAAGCCGACCACGGGCCAGACGGTGTCGCTGGTGACCACGGACAGGAAGACGAGTCCGCCGAGGACGACCGGGATGCCGAAGAAGATGTCGGCGACCCGGGAGAGCAGCGAGTCCGACCAGCCGCCGAAGAATCCGGCGAGTCCGCCGAGCGCGGAGCCGAGCAGGGCGGCGCCCAGGGTGGCGCAGATGCCGACGGTGATGGAGGCGCGGGCTCCGTAGACGGTGCGGGTGTAGACGTCGCAGCCCTGGGTGTCGTAGCCGAAGGGGTGTCCGGGCGACGCGCCCTGCTGGGACTTGGACAGGTCGCACTGGAGCGGGTCGCCGCCGGCGATGAGCTGGGGCCAGATCGAGATCACGATCAGGAAGAGGATCAGCAGGGAGGAGACGACGAAGACCGGGTTGCGGCGCAGCTGGTGCCAGGCGTCGGACCACAGGGAGCGGGCCTTCTCCTGGGCCCCGGTGCCGCCGGCGGGTCCCGGTCCGGGGCCCTTCTCCAGGCTCTCGGCCTCTTCCAGGGCCAGATCCATGGCGCCTCCCTGGCCGGTGGGTGAGACTGCTTCGTGCCGGCGGGGGCCGACGGGGTCGTAGCCGCCGGGTCCCTCCGCGCGCTCGGGGCCCTCGGGACGCACGGGCTCAGGCATAACGGATCCTCGGGTCCAGGACCGCGTAGAGCAGGTCGACGAGCAGGTTCGCCACCAGGAAGACGATGACGAGGATGGTCACGAAGCCGACGACGGTGGGGGCGTTGTTGCGCAGGATCCCCTGGTAGAGCTGGTAGCCGACGCCGTGGATGTTGAAGATCCGCTCCGTGACGATGGCGCCGCCCATGAGGGCGCCGATGTCGGTGCCGATGAAGGTGACCACGGGGATGAGGGAGTTGCGCAGCAGGTGCCGGGTGACGACCCTGCGGCGCGGCAGCCCCTTGGCCACGGCCGTGCGGACGTAGTCGGCCTTGACGTTCTCGGCGATCGAGGTGCGCGAGAGCCGGGTGACGTAGGCGAGGGAGACGAGGGCGAGCACGATCCCCGGCAGGATCAGCTCGCCGAAGGGGGCGTCCGGGGAGACGGTGGGCCGGACCCAGCCCCATTTGACGCCGAAGAGGTACTGGAGCAGGTAGCCGGTGACGAAGGTCGGCACGGAGATGACGATCAGGGTCAGGACCAGCACGCCGCTGTCGACGGACCGGCCGCGGCGCAGGCCGCTGACGACGCCGAGGGTGATGCCGACGACGACCTCGATGACGATGGCGACGATCGTCAGGCGCAGGGTGACGGGGAAGGCCGTCGCCATCAGGGAGGTGACGCTCTGCCCGTTGAAGGCCGTGCCGAAGTCGCCCTGGAAGATCTGGCCCATGTAGTGGAGGTACTGCTTCCACAGGGGCTGGTCGAGGTAGAGGTCCTTGCGGATGCGCGCGGCGGTGGCGGGGTCGGGGGCCTTGTCCCCGAAGAGGGCCGCGACGGGGTCACCGAGCGCGTACACCATGAAGAAGATCAGGAACGTGCTGCCGATGAACACCGGGATCATCTGGAGCAGCCGCCGGATCACATAACGTCCCATGGACTGCTCCAGGATCGATCCGTCGGGGGGTCAGCTGACCTTGATCTGGTCGTAGACCGGGACGCTGAACTGGTTCAGGGTCACGTCGGAGAGCCGCTCGGAGTAGCCGGCGCTGCCGTTCTGGTACCAGAGCGGGATGGACGGCATCTGCTCGGCGAGGATCTTCTCGGCGTCGCGGAACGTGGCCGTGGCCTTCGCCGTGTCGCTCTCCTGGTTGGCCTGGTCGACGAGCTTGTCGAACTCCGGGTTGCTGAACTTGCCGTAGTTCGAGGAGGCACCCGTGTAGTACAGCGGCTCCAGGAAGTTCTGGATCAGCGGGTAGTCGGCCTGCCAGCCGGAGCGGAAGGGACCGGTCAGCTTGAAGCCGCTCTGCTGGTTGCGGAAGTCGGCGAAGGTGCCGATGGGGTTGACCGTGCAGACCGGGCCCTCGCCGAGGGCGTTGTTGATGCTGTTGCAGACGGCGTCCATCCACTCACGGTGCGAGCCGGTGTCCACGTTGGAGGTCAGCGTGACCTTGCCGCCGGGCAGGCCGCCGCCCTCCTGGATGAGCTTCTTGGCCTCGGCGGGGTCGTAGACGCAGGCGTCGCCGCAGGCGGTCGCGGAGAAGCCGCCCTGCTCGCCGAGGGCCGGCGAGGTCCAGTCCTTGGCGGGGGTGCGGGTGTCCCGGAAGATCTGCTTGGTGATCTCGTCGCGGTTGATCGCCCGCGAGATGCCCCGGCGGACCTTCTCCATGCCCTCCTTGCCCCACTGGGGGTCGTACAGCGGGAAGGTGAGGGTCTGGATGATGAGGGCCGGCTGGTTGATGTAGCGGTCGCCGAGGTCGTTCTGGACGCTCTTGAGCTGCTGGGCCGGGACGTCGTCGACGAGGTCGAGGTTTCCGGAGATCAGGTCCGTGTAGGCGGTGTTGTTGTCGGTGTAGACCTTCAGGTCCACGCCGCCGTTCTGCGCCTTGTCCGCGCCGGGGTAGCCGTCCCACGCGCGCAGCTTCATGCCGGTGCCCTTGGTGTACGAGTCCACCGTGTACGGGCCGTTGCCGACCGGCTTGTTCAGCCAGCCGGCGTGGTCGGTGAAGAAGGCCTTCGGCAGTGGGGAGAACGCCTGGTAGCCGAGGGTCTCGGGCCAGGTGGAGAACTTCTCCTTCAGGGCCACGGTGAAGGTCTTGGGGTCCTTGACCACCAGGCCGGACATCGTCTTGGTCTTGGGGTCGCCGGACTTCGGGTGCAGGTCGTCGTAGCCGACGATGTCCGAGAAGAACGGCGCGTTGTTCTGCTTGTTGCGGACGTCCGCACCGTAGTTCCAGGCGTCCACGAAGGACTGCGCGGTGACGGGCTCGTCGTTGCTGAACTTCCAGCCGTCCTTCAGCGTGACCGTGAAGTTCTGGCTGTCCGTCGTCTCGATCTTCTCGGCGACCATGTCCTTGGCCTCGCCGGTCTTCGGGTCGTACCGCTTCAGGCCCCGGAAGAGCATGTCGAGGACCTTGCCGCCCTGCACCTCGTTGGTGTTGGCCGGCTCCAGCGGGTTCTGCGGATCGCCCCACGAGGAGCTGACGACTCCGGCGCCGTCGCCGCCCCCGCTGTCGCCTCCGCCACCGCAGGCAGTCGCCGCGAGGGCGACGGCCACGGCACATGCGGTCCACTTGGCGTGGGTGACTCCGCGCATGGAGTGCCTCCTCTGGGATCCCAAGACTCACGTACGGGCCAATGTCACCCGATCCGGCGTCCCGCACACTCCTGGTTGGACCGATTGCACTCCCGCGTCACCCGCCTGTCACCCCTGTGGGTGCAATGACAGCTCCCAGGTGTCCACCGCGTAGTGCAGCCCCATGCCGTGCGCCTCGTAGAGCGCCAGCGCGCCGGTTTCGTTGTGGGTGTCCACGCCGAGGCCGACGGTGTCGCGGCCCCGCTCCGCGTAGGCGGCGAAGCCGTGGCGCAGCAGGAACCCGCCGATGCCGCGGCCGCGCAGGTCCGCGCGCACGCCGATGTGGCTGAGCCAGCCCATGCTGGTGCGGTCGTCCCGGGTGAGCAGCACGGCCGCGTCGCCCGCGCCGGTCAGGCTCGCGATCCACACCAGCGACCAGTCGAGCTGCCGGGCGTCGAGGTGGTCCAGCCAGGGCTCGTACGCGCGTTCCACGTGCCCGAAGTGCGCCGCGAAGGTCTCCTCGACCAGGGCGTGGGCGCGGCGGCGGTCGGCCTCGTCGGCGCCGCAGTGGCGCAGGGACAGCCCGGCCGGCGGGGCGGGGGCCGGATCGGCGGCCCGGGACAGGGACTTGGTCATGACCTGGTAGCGGCGGACGGTGCGGTAGCCGCGGCCGGTCAGGAGGGCGAGGTCCAGGGTCGGTTCCACGTTGAGCTGGATCCGCAGGGCCCCGGGGCCGGTTCCGGCGGCCATCGCGCGGGCCCGCGCCTCCATGCGGTCGAGCAGGAGCGCGGCGGCTTCCGGGTGGCCGGGCAGGACGTAGTGGTCGCCGTCGACGCGGCCGGGGCCGGCGTCGGCCCAGACGAGGGCGTAGGCCAGGAGCCGGCCGCCCTCGAAGGCGAGCCAGGAGTCGGTGGCGAGGTCGACTCCGGGATGGTTGAGGTCGGCCTCGACGGTGCCCAGGTCGGTCTCCGGGCGGCCGATCTCGATCACGTCGACGGCGTTGAGCAGGGCGCAGATGTCGGACGCGTCCCCGGGCCCGGCGGGCCGGACGGTCAGCATGGCGGTCATCGGCCCACTCTCGGCCCGGCCGGCAGCGCGGTGCAACCGCCTCCCCCGTGCGGGGAACACCGGAGCGCCCGGTACCGGAGGGATCCGGTGCCGGGCGCTCTGGGGGGCGTACGCCCTCGGCGGGGGTCAGACGGCCAGGATGGCCTTCTCCTCCGCGAAGTGGCACGCCGATTCGTGCGCGGCCAGGACGTCCAGGCCCTTGAACCGCTCCGGGATCGCCAGCAGGGGCTCCTCCGTGGAGCACTTGTCCTGGGCCTTCCAGCAGCGGGTGCGGAAGCGGCAGCCCGACGGCGGGTTGGCCGGGGACGGTACGTCACCGGTGAGGATGATGCGCTCGCGGCCCTCACGGGCAGCCGGGTCCGGCACCGGCACGGCCGACAGCAGCGCCTGGGTGTACGGGTGGGTCGGGTGCTCGTAGATCTCGCCGTCGGTACCGATCTCGGCCATCTTGCCGAGGTACATGACGCCGACGCGGTCCGAGATGTGCCGGACGATCGACAGGTCGTGCGCGATGAAGAGGTAGGACAGGTTGAACTCGTCCTGGAGCTTCTCCATCAGGTTGATGACCTGGGCCTGCACCGACACGTCGAGCGCGGAGACCGGCTCGTCGCAGATGATGATCTCCGGGTTGAGCGCGAGGCCGCGGGCGATGCCGATGCGCTGGCGCTGGCCGCCGGAGAACTGGTGCGGGTACCGGTTGATGTACTCCGGGTTGAGTCCGACCACGTCCAGGAGCTCCTGGACCTTGCGCCGGCGGTCGCCCTTGGGAGCCACCTCGGGGTGGATCTCGAAGGGCTCGCCGATGATGTCGCCGACCGTCATGCGGGGGTTCAGCGAGGTGTACGGGTCCTGGAACACCATCTGGATGTTGCGGCGGACGGCCTTGAGGGCCTGGCCGGACAGCTTGGTGATGTCCTGGCCCTTGTAGAAGACCTCGCCCGCGGTGGCCTTCTCCAGGCTCATCAGCAGCTTCGCGACGGTGGACTTGCCACAGCCGGACTCGCCGACGATCCCGAGGGTCTCACCGCGGTACAGGTCGAAGGAGATCCCGTCGACCGCCTTGACCGCGCCGACCTGCTTCTTGAACAGGATCCCCTGGGTCAGCGGGAAGTGCTTGACCAGGTTGCGGACCTGGAGGATCGGCTCGCGCTCGGGGGCGTTCTTGGTGAGCTCAGCCATGGATCTGCTCCTTCCAGAAGTGGCACGCGCTGGTGCGGCCGGGCAGGTCGGCGCCGTCCCGCTCGGTCACCGGGTGCAGGACCGGCACGTCGGTGCGGCAGATGTCCTGCGCCTTGGGGCAGCGCGGGTTGAAGGCGCAGCCCGACGGGATGTTGAGCAGGTTGGGCGGCAGGCCCTTGATCGCGTAGAGCTCCTGGCCCTTCTGGTCCAGGCGCGGGATCGAGTCCAGCAGGCCGCGGGTGTACGGGTGCGCGGGGCGCTTGTAGATCTCGTGGACCGGGGCGTTCTCGACGATCCGGCCGCCGTACATGACGGCGATCTTGTCCGCGACGTCGGCGACGACGCCGAGGTCGTGGGTGATCAGGATCAGGCCCATGTTCATCTCGCGCTGGAGCTCCGCGAGCAGGTCCATGACCTGGGCCTGGACCGTCACGTCGAGAGCCGTGGTGGGCTCGTCGGCGATGATCAGGTCGGGCTCCAGGGCCATCGCCATGGCGATCATGATGCGCTGGCGCATGCCGCCGGAGAACTGGTGCGGGTAGTCCCCCACGCGCGCCTTGGCGGCGGGGATCTTCACGCGGTCCATGAGCTCGACGGCCTTGGCCGTGGCGTCCTTCTTGGACATGCCGCGGTGGACGCGGAACATCTCGCCGAGCTGGGCGCCGACGGTGTGCACCGGGTTCAGCGAGGAGAGCGCGTCCTGGAAGATCATGGCGATCTTCTGGCCGCGGACCTTGCGGAACTCCTCGGCGGGCAGCTTCAGCAGGTCGGTGCCCTGGAACAGGATCTCGCCGTGCGGGATCTTGCCGGGCGGCATGTCGAGGATGCCCATGATGGCCTGCGCCGTCACGGACTTGCCCGAGCCGGACTCGCCGAGGACGGCGAGGGTCTCGCCCGCGTTCACGGAGTACGAGACGCCGTTCACGGCCTTGGCGACACCGTCGCGGGTGTGGAACTCGACGTGCAGGTCGCGCACTTCGAGCAGGGGGGTCCCCTCCGGCGCCGAACGGGGCGCGGGGACGTTCGAGGTCTTGTCGATGATGGTCAACGTACGCCCTTCCTCAGCGCAGCTTCGGGTCGAGGGCGTCGCGCACCGCGTCGCCGACCATGATGAACGCGAGCACGGTGATGCTCAGCGCGGCCGACGGGAACAGCAGCACGTGCGGTGCCTGGAGCCAGCGGACGGAGGCGTCGCTGACCATCAGGCCCCACGAGATCTCCGGGGGCTGGACCCCGATGCCGAGGTACGACAGGGCCGCCTCGGCGGAGATGTACACACCCAGGCTGATCGCACCGACCACGATGACGGGGGCGACAGCATTCGGCAGGATGTGGCGGATCGTGATGCGCAGAGTGCCGGCACCGAGGGCGCGGGCGGCCATCACGTAGTCGTTGTTCTTGTTCTGCAGCACCGAGGACCGCATGATGCGGAAGATCTGCGGCCAGCCGAGGATGGCCAGCACCAGCGATACCGTCCAGGCGTTGCCCGGCAGGGCGGACATGATGAGCATGCCGCCGAGCAGCAGCGGAATCGCGAAGAAGATCTCGGTGAAACGAGACAGAACGCTGTCGATGATGCCGCCGGTCCAGCCGGCCAGCAGACCGAGGGAACCACCGACGAGGACCACCAGCGAGGTGGTGACGATTCCGACGATCACGGAGTTGCGGGCGGCCCACACCGTACGGGTGTAGACGTCGCAGCCCTGGATGTCGAAGCCGAACCAGTGGTCGGCGCTCGGGGTCTTGAGGGAGTCCTCCAGCTTGCAGGCCGTCGCTTCGAAGGGGCTGGCACTGGTGAACCACTGCGGGAACGCCGAGATGATGAGCATGCACAGAACCAGGAAGCCGCCGATCAGGAAGACCGGGTTGCGACGCAGGTCGCTCAGGGCGTCGGACCAGAGGCTGGCCTCGCGGCTCTTCTTCTTCGGGTCGGTCTGGTCCGCAGGTGCGCCGGCGGAGGGGGCTCCGGCTATCTGGGTGTCGGTCATCGAGTCCCCCACCGTAGTCGTGTCACGCATAGCGGATCCTCGGGTCGAGCACGGCGTAGAGAAGGTCCACAAGCAGGTTCGCGAGGAGGTACACGAGGACCAGGATGGTCACACCGCCCACCACTACCGCACCGTCCTTGAGGTACACGGACTTGGCGAGCAGACCGCCGACTCCGTGGATGTTGAAGATCCGCTCGGTGATGACCGCACCGCCCATCAGCGCGCCGAGATCGGCACCCAGGAACGTGATGATCGGTATGAGCGCGTTGCGCAGCGCGTGGGACACGACGACGCGGCGGCGCGGAAGCCCCTTGGCGGTCGCGGTGCGCACGTAGTCCGCGCGCATCGTCTCCATCAGGCTGGTACGGGTCAGTCGGGCCACGTACGCCAGGGAGGTGGAAGCGAGGACGAGGGCCGGGAGGAGATACCCGATCATGCCGTCGTTCTCATTGAACGAGGGCGTGAAGAACTCGATGCCCCACTCGTTCTTCAGGTGCACGCCGAGCGTCAGCTGCAGCACGAAGCCGGTGACGAAGACGGGGATCGAGATGACCATCAGCGTCGAGAGCAGGACCAGCTGGTCGAGGAACTTGCCCCGGCGCAGGGCTGCCATGATGCCGGCCAGCACACCGACGACGGCCTCGATGACGAAGGCCATGAGAGCCAGGTTCACCGTGTACGGGAAGGCCTCGGCGAACTGGTCGAGGACCTTGCGTCCGTTCAGGGACTCACCGAGGTCGCCCTGGAACACGCCGGTGATGTAGTTCCAGTACTGCATCAGGAACGGGTCGTCGAGGTTGTACTTCTCGCGCAGCATCGCCGCGACGAGCGGGTCTGCCTTCTTCTCACCTGCCAGGAGCTGGATCGGGTCAGCACCCGGCATGGCGAAGGTCAGCAAGTAGATCAGGAAAGTGGCACCGAGCAGAACAGGGATCGCCTGTATGAGTCGGCGGATGAGGTAGCGGCCCATCAGACCTCCAGCGGAAGAACAGGGGGAAGGGGCAGGCGGGCGGAAACCTGATTCCGCCCACCCGCCCCCGGCGTCCCCTTGACGTGAAGAGGGGTGTTAGTTGCGCTCGACCTTGGCCAGGTCCATGCGGCCCTGGGCGTCGATCTCAACGTTCTTCACGGACTTGGAGTAGGCCGAAGAAGACATGTAGGTGAAGACCGGGATGTACGGCAGGTCCTTGATGATGACGTCATCGGCCTGCTGGTACAGCTTGAGGGCCTCCGCCGGGTCGGCGGTCTTGTCGGCCTGGTCAAGCAGGGTCTCGAACTCCTCGTTGACGTAGCCGCCGTAGTTGGAGCCGTTGTCGATCGCGACCTTCGAGAAGATCGGACGGAGGTAGTTCTCGGCCGCCGGGTAGTCCATGGACCACGCCATGCGGAAGCCGCCCTTGTACTTCTGGTCGCCGAGCTCGGTCAGCATGTCACCGAACTTGGTGAACGGCTTGGCGGTGACCTCGACGCCGAGGTTCGCCTTCAGCTGGTTGGCGACGGCCTCGATCCACTCCTTGTGGCCGCCGTCGGCGTTGTAGCCGAGCTCGATCTTGTTGCCCGGAACGCCGCCCGCCTGGGTGAAGAGCTCCTTGGCCTTGGTCGGGTTGTAGGTACCGACCTCGCCGAGGGCGCCCTTGCGGTAACCCGGGATGATGGGGCTGATGAAGTCGTCGGCCGGCTTGCGGGTGCCGTTGAAGATGGTCTTCGTGATGGCGTCCCGGTCGATGGCCATGGAGATGGCCTTGCGGATCTCCACCTTGCCGAACGCCTCGGGGTTCGTCTTCAGCGGGAGACCGATGTAACCGACGCCCGACTCCGGCTTGTAGAGGTAGCGGTCGCCGAACTCCTGGGAGACGGTGGCCAGCGCCGAGACGGGGAGCTTGTCGACGATCTGGAGGTTGTCGGCGCGCAGGTCGTTGTACGCCGTGTCCAGGTTGTCGTAGATCTTGAAGGTGACGCCCTCGAGCTTGGCGCGACCCTCGGCCGGGTACTTGTCGTACCGCTTGACCTTGATCTGCTTGTTGTGCTCCCAGGCACCGTCCATCTGGAAGGCGCCGTTGCCGATGGGGGCCTCGCCGAACTTCTTCGGGTCGGCCTCGAAGGCCTTCGGCAGCGGGTAGAAGGCGTTGTAGCCCAGCATGGTCTTGAACTGGGAGAACGGAGCCTTCAGCTTGACGGTGAAGGTCTTCTCGTCGACGACCTTCAGACCCTTGAACTCGGTGGCGGTGGGCTTCTTGTCCTTGCCCGGCGCCAGCTCGTCGGAGCCCTCGATCTTCGCGAAGAAGGGCAGGCCCTCGGCGGCGTTGTCCTGGTTGGCACCCCAGGTCCAGGCGCGGACGAACGACTGCGCGTCGACCTTCTCGCCGTTGTGGAAGGTGTAGCCGTCCTTGAGCTTGATGGTCCAGGTCTGCGAGTCCGTGGTCTCGATGGACTCGGCGACCGCGAGCTTCGCCTCGTTGGTCTTGTTGTCGTACTCGACCAGACCGGTGAAGAGGGCGTTGAGAACCTCGGCGCCCTCGGACTCCGCGGTGTTCTGGCCCACAAGGCCGTGCTGCGGCTCGCCGAGCACAACGGTGATGCTTCCACCGGCACTGTTGCCGGCGTCGTCCTTGCCGGTACCACAAGCCGTGGCAGCCATCGCCACGATGACGGCACCCGCGACCCACTTGGCGCTCGTTGCTCCGCGCATGGGTAATTGCCTCCTCAGGAGTCACAGTCGATAAGTGAAGGGCCCGGTGGCGCTGACACCCCTGACAGCGAAATCCGGCCCCATCGTGCGTGCTCGTGAGTCGGCGCTCCCCACAGCGCTTGACCCATTGACCCGAGCTCAATGGAGCCATCCTCGGGGACGCCCAGACCGTAAACCACACTTAAGTGGTCTCGTTTTCACAACATCACCGCATGACCAAAACCCGAAATCCGGACAAACGGATAGGAGACAGACACGTGCGAAACGGACGGTTAGCTCACCTTCCGGATTGTCACGGTCGGTATGCGGACGCCTGAACCAAAAAATCCGGTTGACAAAAGCGAACAGCCCCTCCCGTCACGGAGTCCGTGACGGGAGGGGCTGTCGGCGATCGCGGGTGTTTCGGCCACCCCCTGCGCCGTCCAAGCGGCGCATGGGGTACAGCCGGGCTACTCCGGTACTACTTGGCGGACTTGGCGCGCGAGGCGGTGCGCGAGCGGTCCTTCTGGTCCAGGACGACCTTGCGGATGCGGACGGCCTCCGGGGTCACCTCGACGCACTCGTCGTCGCGGCAGAACTCCAGGGACTGCTCCAGGGAGAGCTTGCGCGGGGGCACCACGTTCTCGGTGTTGTCCGCGGAAGCCGCACGCATGTTGGTGAGCTTCTTCTCCTTGGTGATGTTCACGTCCATGTCGTCGGAGCGCGAGTTCTCGCCGACGATCATGCCCTCGTACACCTCGGTGCCGGGGTCGGTGAACAGGACGCCGCGCTCCTGCAGGTTGATCATCGCGAACGGCGTGACCGAACCGGAGCGGTCGGCGACCAGGGAACCGTTGTTGCGGGTCACCAGCGGGCCGAACCACGGCTCGTGGCCCTCGTGGATGGAGTGGGCGATGCCGGTGCCGCGCGTGCCCGTCAGGAACTCCGTACGGAAGCCGATGAGGCCGCGGGACGGGACGACGAACTCCATGCGGACCCAGCCGGAGCCGTGGTTCGACATGTTGTCCATGCGGCCCTTGCGGACGCCCATGAGTTGCGTGACCGCGCCCATGTGCTCCTCGGGGACGTCGATCGTCATGCGCTCGACCGGCTCGTGGATCTTGCCGTCGATCTCCTGCGTGACGACCTGCGGCTTGCCGATGGTCAGCTCGAAGCCCTCGCGGCGCATCTGCTCGACCAGGATGGCGAGCGCGAGCTCACCGCGGCCCTGGACCTCCCAGGCGTCCGGGCGCTCGGTGTCGAGCACGCGGAGCGAGACGTTGCCGACGAGCTCGCGGTCGAGGCGGTCCTTGACCTGGCGGGCGGTGACCTTGCGGTCCTTGACCGCGGACTTGGCGTCCGCGCCCTTGCCGCTGCCGCCGCGGCCGACCATCGGGGAGGTGTTCGTACCGATGGTCATGGAGATCGCCGGCTCGTCCACCGAGATCAGCGGGAGCGCGATCGGGTTCTCCGGGTCGGCCAGGGTCTCGCCGATCATGATGTCGGGGAATCCGGCGACCGCGCAGATGTCGCCCGGGCCCGCCACCTCGGCAGGCTTGCGGGTGAGCGCCTCGGTCATCATCAGCTCGGTGATGCGGACGTTCGAGATCGTGCCGTCACGCTTGATCCACGCGACCGTCTGGCCCTTGCGCAGTTCGCCCTGCTCGACACGGACGAGCGCGATGCGGCCGAGGAAGTTGTCGGCGTCCAGGTTGGTGACGTGGGCCTGGAGGGGGGCCTCCTCGTCGTACACCGGGGCCGGGACGTGCTCCAGGATGGTGGAGAAGAACGGCTCCAGGCTGTCGCTGTCCGCGGGGACGGTGCCGTCCTCCGGCTTGGTCAGCGAGGCGACGCCGTCACGGCCGCAGGCGTAGACGATCGGGAACTCGATCTGCTCCTCGTCCGCGTCCAGGTCCAGGAAGAGGTCGTACGTCTCGTTGACGACCTCGTCGATCCGGGAGTCGGGGCGGTCGGTCTTGTTGATGCACAGGATGACCGGCATCTTCGCCTGCAGCGCCTTGCGCAGGACGAAGCGGGTCTGGGGCAGCGGACCCTCGGAGGCGTCCACCAGCAGGACGACGGCGTCCACCATCGACAGACCGCGCTCGACCTCACCACCGAAGTCGGCGTGGCCGGGCGTGTCGATGATGTTGATCGTGATCGGGGCCCCGCCGTCCTTGGGGTGGTACTTCACCGCCGTGTTCTTGGCGAGGATCGTGATGCCCTTCTCACGCTCCAGGTCGTTCGAGTCCATCATGCGGTCGTCGAGGTGCTGGTGGGCGGCGAAGGCACCGGCCTGCTTGAGCATGGCATCGACGATGGTCGTCTTGCCATGGTCGACGTGGGCGACGATGGCGACGTTACGGATGTCGTGGCGCGTGGGCACTTCGGCGCTTCTCCCGGGATCGTGGATGGCGTCGCGTACGGCCTGGCACGCGCGCCTCGACCGGGCGGAAACCTGCCACGGCCTTACCCCATCGTACGTCGCGCAGCGGGAACCGCCTGCCGGGGGGTCTGTCAAGGGGCCGGACGAATGAGGGCGGCCGGGTGCTGGGTGGGGTGTCCCGACCGCCCGTCCTGCCGGTGTTCATGCGGGTCAACGGGTATCCACGACCTTGCCCGCCGGGGATCCGGCGGGCAAGGAACTTGAGTCACTTCTGAGCTTGTGACCCGCGGGTCAACCTGTCTGGAACCGGTTTGTCACCACTTCTTCTCGCCTACTTCCGCTTGTCCTTGGCGTCCGCCGGCTTCTTCCAGCCGATGTCCTGGAATCGCGGGGCGCCGAGTCCGAAGGCGCCGGCGTTGACCAGGCTCGGCTTGGCCGCCACCAGCTCCGGGCGCTGGTAGAGCGGGATGGAGCCGGCGGCGGCCCAGATCCGGGCGTCCGCCTTGCGCACCAGCTCCCGCGACTGCTCCTCGTCCAGCTCGCCGACCGCCTGGTCGAAGAGCTGGTCGATGTGGTCGGTGCCGACCCGGGTGTAGTTCTGTTCGACGAGCAGCGACCCGTCCGCGGCCGGCTCCGGCTTCGCGAAGATCGGCCGGGCGTCGGTGGCCGGGTAGGCGGTCGCCGGCCAGGAGTAGAGGGCCAGGTCGTACTGGCCCGAGGCGATGTGGTCCTTGAAGAAGCTCTCGTCGGCCACCTTGGTGATCTCGGTGCTCACGCCGAGCTTCAGCAGCATCTGGCTGATCCGCTCCCCGACCGCCCGCAGCGGCTCGGAGCCGGGCCCCGACGGGAGGACGAACCGCAGGGCCAGCGCCTTGCCGTCCTTGGCGAGCACCGATCCGGAGGTGCGGGCCGCCTGCCTCGCCGGGGGCGGGGAGGACGGGACCCCCTCGGCCGCGCCCACCTCGGCGATCCCGGCCGCCTCGGCGTCGAGGGCCGGGCTGCGCTTGCCGTCGTCCGCCGCCGCGGCCACCACGGCCTGGGTCAGCAGCGAGGCCCGCTGATCGGCGGCGAACGGCGCGGGGGCCAGCACCGGGGAGGGGCTGTCCTTGTCGGCGTCCCCGCCGGGGGCGAAGGCGTCCGCGTCGACGATCTCGCCGTCGGGGGCGTGCCGCGGGTCCTCGGCGACGAGCCCGTCGCCGTTGCTCCCGTCGTCCTGGCCCACGATGTAGAGGCCGTCGTTCCCGGTGCCCGGGCCCGACGGGGTCTTCGAATCGTCCTGGTCCGCGGCCTCGGCTCCCGCCTTCGCGCCCGCCGGCTCGGTCAGCCTGCCGCCGCGGCGCCAGCCCGCGTCCGCCAGGAGGGCCTGGGCCGCCTGGGTGTCCTGGCCGCCGAGGGCTCCGCTGTTGTCGGCGTACGCACGCTGCCCGGCGAGGGCCACGTGGCTGCCGACGGGCTTCGCGGGCAGGCCGAGCGGCTTCAGTACGATCTCCGCCAGCGCCTGACGGTCCAGGGCGCGGGCGATCGCGCGGCGCACCCGCTCGTCGGCCAGCGGGCCGGAGGCCCCGTTCATCGCGAGCTGCGTGTAGGCCGGCTCCAGGGACTTGCGGACGGTGAAGGTGCGCAGGGCCGCCTGCTCGTCGGCGTACTTCTTGACCGCCTCGGCGGTCTTCCGGCGGGACTCCTGCTCCGCCGCGGCCTTGCCCTCGTCCGCGCCGAAGGCGACCGCCCACGACAGGGTGGCCTGGGCGGCCGTCAGCGACGCGCCCGGACCGTGGGCCGGGGCCCCGCCCGAACCGCCGGCCCCGCCCGAACCGCCGGCCGCGCCCGGGGCGCCGCCGCGGCCGGCGTCCCGGCGGGCCAGCGCGATCCGGTCGGCGCCGGCGCGGTCGATCTCCGCCAGGTCGATCCTCCCGGCGGCCAGCGCGGCCGGGCGGTCGGCCCGCGGCACGGCCGTCAGGACCAGGGAGTCCAGCTTGGCCGTCTTGCCCCACCAGCGGGGGTTGCGGGTCAGTGCGACGGAACCGGTCTTCTTGTCGGCCGCGCCGAGGTTGAAGGGCCCCGCGGTGACCTTGAGGGCCGTGCGGGCGCCCTCGTTGAAGGCGTCCGGGGTACCGGTGACCTGCTTGGGGTAGAGCGGGCTGAACAGGGAGCGCCAGTCCGTGTACGGCTTGGCGAAGGTGACCTTGACCTCCAGGTCGGTCTTGCCGCGCTCGATCCTCTCGATCCGCTCGTAGCCCGCGTTGCGGGCCGTCCAGTACGCGGAGTCCTTGCCGTTGAGGGCCCGCCACTGCGCCAGGAAGTCGGCGGCGCCGATCTCGCGGCCGTCGCTCCACACCGCCTGCTGGTTCAGCTTGTACAGGACCACCTGCTTGGGCTCGCGCTCGACGACCTCGGCCTTCTCCAGGTAGTCGGGGTTGGCCACCGGCCGGCCCTTGGCGTCCAGGACGAACAGCTGGGGCAGCACGGCCCCGGCGATCCGGCCGGTGGTGGCGTCCGCGTCGGCCTGGAAGGCGTTCAGGGTCTCGGGGAGGGCGTCCACCGCCCAGCGCAGCACGCCCCCGTCGGCGACCCGGTCGCGGGGGGTCGTGGCGATGTCCTGCCCTGCGGCGGCCGGACCGCCCTCGTCGTCGCCCGCGCCGCAGCCCGCGAGCAGCGGCAGTGCGAGGACTCCCGAGGTCAGGAGCGCCAAGGACCTGCGCCTTCTCTGGGACATGGGTCGTACCTCCGGGGGCGGGGCGTGGGGGAAGCATGATCACGTTTGGCGGTATAGGGAGCTGATCACACCGGTTGCCGGGACCCACTGAAATCCACGGCCCCCCACGCCTCCCGCAGCTACCTCGCGCCACGCCGCGAACCCCACCCGTGCGGACCAATCCGGTCCCCGGCACGGGCGGGCGTTCCCCCGGAAGGGGGACGGAACCGGGTGCGGGGGGCGCACGGATCAAGCCCGCGCGCCCGTAATCGCTGCACGTCCCTTCACACCGGGGACAGGAGGCGCAACACTCTCAGGCGCACATGAGCGCTGCCACCGCACCCCGCGGAAGTGAGGGCAAGAATCATGTCCCTGCACGACTCACCGGACGACGTACCGCACGGCGTACCGCACGACTCGCCGCACGACGAGCTGAAGGCCGTACGGCGCACCCTCGACGAGCTGACGCGCACGGTCGAGCGGCTGGAGCGGCAGGCGGGGCGGGGCAGACCCGCGGGCCCGGCCGCCGTGACCGACCCCTCCCTGATGGTGACCGTCCCGGACACCCCGTACGACAGCAGCCTGTGGACGGACTCCGACGACGAGGGCCTCGGCGCCCGCGACCGCCGCGCCCCCTGACCCGGGGCCCGTCCCCCTGGCGCGGGCCCTCCCGGCCCCGCGCGCGGACCCGCACCCCGTCCGGACCGCACCCCGTCGGACCCGGCCGCCCCGGCGGCCGGTCTCCCGGGCCACCCCTCATCACTCCACCCGGAGTCCCCTTTGGCCACAGGCACGGAACCACCCCGACAACGGCCCTCCGGCGTCCACGGCGCCTCACGGGCCGCCATCGCCGCCCGGCACCTGCGGACCGACCGGTGGTGGCTGGCCCCGGCCGGCACCGCGGCCGGGCTGTTCGCCTTCATCGTCTACTCGACCTGGCGGGCCTTCGCCAACGCCGACTACTACGCGGCCCCGTACGTCTCGCCGTTCTACTCCCCGTGTCTGGCGGAGAACTGCCAGGAGATGCGCGGCGGCCCCAACTGGGACCTGTTCGGCAGCTGGTGGGGCCTGTCCCCCGCACTGCTGATCCTGATCTTCCCGCTCGGCTTCCGGCTGACCTGCTACTACTACCGCAAGGCCTACTACCGGAGCTTCTGGGCCTCGCCGCCCGCGTGCGCCGTCGCCGAGCCGCACGCGGCGTACACCGGGGAGACCCGCTTCCCGCTGGTCTTCCAGAACGCGCACCGCTACTTCTTCTACGCGGCGGTCCCGGTCGCGGGCATCCTCACGTACGACACGGTGCTGACCTTCCGCGACGAGCACTACGCCTGGGGCCACATGGGCCTCGGGACGCTGCTGTTCCTCGTCAACATCGCCCTGATCTGGGCCTACACGCTGTCGTGCCACTCCTGCCGGCACATCATGGGCGGCAAGCTCAAGCACTTCTCGAAGCACCCGGTGCGTTACCGGCTGTGGGGCTGGGTCAGCCGGCTCAACGCCCGCCACATGCAGCTGGCGTGGGCCTCGCTGATCAGCGTCGCGCTCTGCGACTTCTACGTCTACCTGGTGGCCAGCGGCGCCTTCACCGACCCGAGGATCTTCTGAGATGACCCAAGTGGAACGGCAGCAGTGGGACGTGGTCGTGGTCGGCGCGGGCGGCGCCGGGCTGCGTGCCGCGATCGAGGCCCGCGAGCGCGGCGCCCGCACGGCGGTGATCTGCAAGTCCCTCTTCGGCAAGGCCCACACGGTGATGGCGGAGGGCGGCATCGCCGCCTCCATGGGCAACGTCAACGAGGGCGACAACTGGCAGGTGCACTTCCGCGACACGATGCGCGGCGGCAAGTTCCTGAACCAGTGGCGGATGGCGGAGCTGCACGCGAAGGAGGCCCCGGACCGGGTCTGGGAGCTGGAGACCTGGGGCGCGCTCTTCGACCGCACCCCGGACGGCCGGATATCCCAGCGGAACTTCGGCGGCCACGAGTACCCGCGCCTGGCCCACGTCGGCGACCGGACGGGCCTGGAGCTGATCCGGACCCTCCAGCAGAAGATCGTCCAGCTCCAGCAGGCGGACTTCGAGGAGTTCGGGGACTACGAGTCCCGCCTCAAGGTCTTCCAGGAGTGCACGGTCACCCGGGTCCTGAAGGACGACGGCCCCGCGGGCGGCGGGCGGGTCGCGGGGGCCTTCTGCTACGAGCGCGAGTCGGGCCGCTTCTTCGTCCTGGAGGCCCCCGCGGTCGTCCTGGCCACCGGCGGGATCGGCAAGTCCTTCAAGACCACGTCCAACTCCTGGGAGTACACGGGCGACGGGCACGCGCTGGCCCTGCTGGCCGGGGCGCCGCTGCTGAACATGGAGTTCGTGCAGTTCCACCCGACGGGCATGGTCTGGCCGCCGTCGGTGAAGGGCATCCTGGTCACCGAGTCGGTGCGCGGCGACGGCGGGGTGCTGCGCAACAGTGATGGCAAGCGGTTCATGTTCGACTACGTCCCGGACGTCTTCAAGGAGAAGTACGCCGAGTCGGAGGCGGAGGGCGACCGCTGGTACGACGATCCCGACCACAACCGGCGGCCCCCCGAACTGCTCCCCCGCGACGAGGTGGCCCGGGCCATCAACTCCGAGGTGAAGGCCGGCCGCGGCTCCCCGCACGGCGGCGTCTTCCTGGACGTGTCCACCCGGATGCCGGCCGAGCGGATCCGCCGGCGCCTCCCCTCGATGTACCACCAGTTCAAAGAGCTGGCGGACGTGGACATCACCGCCGAGCCGATGGAGGTCGGGCCGACCTGCCACTACGTGATGGGCGGCATCGCGGTCGACTCGGACACCGCGGCCGCGGTCGGCGTCCCGGGGCTCTTCGCGGCGGGCGAGGTCGCGGGCGGCATGCACGGTTCCAACCGGCTCGGCGGGAACTCGCTCTCCGACCTGCTCGTCTTCGGCCGCCGGGCCGGTCTGCACGCCGCCGGGTACGCGCAGGAGCACGCCTCCTCCCCGGCCGCGCGGCCGGCCGTCTCCCCGGCCCGGATCGACGAGGCGGCCGCGGAGGCGCTGGCCCCGTTCCACGCCGCCGAGGGCGCGGAGAACCCGTACACGCTCCACCAGGAGCTCCAGACCGCCATGAACGACCTGGTCGGGATCATCCGGCGGGAGGGCGAGATGGCGCAGGCCCTGGAGCGGCTGGCGGCCCTGCGCGTACGGGCCTCCCGGGCCGGTGTCGAGGGGCACCGGCAGTTCAACCCGGGCTGGCACCTGGCGCTGGACCTGCGGAACATGCTCCTGGTCAGCGAGTGCGTGGCCCGCGCGGCCCTGGAGCGCACCGAGAGCCGGGGCGGTCACACCCGCGAGGACTGCCCGGGTATGGACCGCGCCTGGCGGCCGGTGAACCTGCTGTGCCGGCCGGTGGACCCGGCCCCGGCCGACCCGGCGGCCGACCGGATCGCCCTCGTGCGCACGCGCACGGACCCCATTCGTCCCGACCTGCTCGCCCTGTTCGAGAAGGAAGAGCTGGCCAAGTACCTCGCCGAAGAGGAGCTCTACGAGTGACTACCTACGACGCACGCTTCCGGATCTGGCGGGGCGACGCGGAGGGCGGGGAGCTGCGGGACTTCAGCGTCGAGGTGAACGACGGCGAGGTCGTGCTGGACATCGTCCACCGGTTGCAGGCGACGCAGGCCCAGGACCTCGCGGTGCGCTGGAACTGCAAGGCGGGCAAGTGCGGTTCGTGCAGCGCGGAGGTCAACGGCCGGCCGCGGCTGCTGTGCATGACGCGGATGTCCACCTTCGGGAGCGGGGAGACGATCACCGTCACCCCGCTGCGGGCGTTCCCGGTGGTCCGTGACCTGGTCACGGACGTGTCCTTCAACTACGCGAAGGCGCGCGAGGTCCCGTCCTTCGTGCCGCCGGAGGGGGTGGCGCCGGGCGCGTACCGGATGCGGCAGGTGGACGTGGAGCGCTCGCAGGAGTTCCGCAAGTGCATCGAGTGCTTCCTGTGCCAGGACACCTGTCACGTGGTGCGGGACCACGAGGAGAACAAGTCCGCCTTCGCCGGGCCCCGCTTCCTGATGCGGGTGGCGGAGCTGGACATGCACCCCCTGGACGCGGCGGCGGAGTCCGGCCTGGACCGGGGGCGCTCCGCGCAGGAGGAGCACGGGCTGGGCCTGTGCAACATCACCAAGTGCTGCACGGAGGTCTGCCCCGAGGGCATCAAGATCACCGACAACGCGCTGATCCCGATGAAGGAGCGGGCCGTGGACCGCAAGTACGACCCACTGGTGTGGCTGGGCAACAAGATCGGCCGGCGCTCCGGGACCCCGTAGCCGCCCCTCCCGGTGCCGCCGTCACGCCCCCCGGCGGCACGGGGAGGGGGGCGGGGCGGTGCGGCGCGGGGGTGTGGAGCGGGGCGGGGGCCGGGGCGGGCCGCCGGACCCGGACTCCGCGTGCGGAGGCATGAAACCGCCCATACCCTCCGAATTGTGATTCCGCCGAGAAGCAGGACGCAGAGACGCACCTCCGCCGGCGTACCGCTCCGGGCGGGGCTCGCCCTGGCCGCCGCGCTGCTCGCGTTCGGCGGCTGGGGGGTGGCGGGGGCTCCGCAGGCGCGCGCCGACGACCCGGTGACCCTGTCCCGGCAGGGCCAGATCACCGACCGTGTCGGGGCCCTGGGCGACCGGCGGGACTCGGTGGCCGCCGCCCTCGACGCGCTCTACGCCGACCGGCGGGTCCAGCTCTTCGTGGCGTACGTCCGCGACTTCTCCGGCCGGTCCGCGCAGAGCTGGGCCGATGCCACCGCGGAGAAGAACGGCCTCGGCCAGAACGACGTGCTGCTGGCCGTGGCGACCGGCGACCGGCAGTACGCCTATTCGGCCGACACCGCGTCCGGTTTCACCGAGGAGCAGCTCGCGACGGTCGCCCGGACCGCCATCGAGCCCGCCCTGCGGCAGAACGACTGGGCGGGCGCCGCGATCGGCGCGGCCAACGGCTACAACGCCGTGCTCGGCGGGCTGCCCGTCCCCGCGCCCACCCTCACCCCCGGTCCGGCGGATCCCGGCGGCGGGGAGAGCGGGCACACCGGAGCCGGGGACTTCGTGCTCCCGGTGGTCGCGGTCGGCGCGGCCGGCGCGCTCGGGGCGTACGCGTACACCCGCCGCAAGCGCCGCGGCGACGGCTCCGGGCCCGGTACGGGCGGCGGCCGGGGCTGGGGCGGCGGCGGGCCGGCGCAGCTGACGCTGCCGGAGCTGGACTCCCGGGCCAAGGCGCTGCTGGTGGGGACGGACGACGCGATCCGCACCAGTACGGAGGAACTCGGCTTCGCCTCGGCCCAGTTCGGCGACGAGGCCGCGGCCCCCTTCACCGCGGCCGTGGAGTACGCCCAGGGCGAGCTGACCCACGCCTTCCGGCTGCGCCAGCAGCTGGACGACGCCTACCCGGAGGACGACGCGACCCGGCGCCGGATGCTCGACGAGATCGTCGCCCGGTGCACGGAGGCCAACCGGCGCCTCGACGCCGAGTCCGCCGGCTTCGACCGGCTGCGGGACCTGGAGAAGAACGCCCCGCAGGCCCTGGCCACGGTGGAGCTGCGCTTCCGGGCGCTGGCCGGGCGCACCACCACGGCCGTGGCCACCCTGGCGGCGCTGGCCGGCCGGTACGCGGACTCCGCGTCGGCGCCCGTCGCCTCCAACCCGGAACAGGCCGAGGACCGGCTGCTGTTCGCGACGACCAGCCTGGGCGAGGCGCACGCCGCGGTCGACGCCGGCGACAACGGCCGGGCGGCCGTGCACGTACGGGCGGCCGAGGGCGCGGTGGACCAGGCGACGACCCTGGTCGACGCGGTGGAGCGGCGGGCCCAGGAGCTGGCGGAGGCGGCGGGGAAGCTGCCGGGCGCCCTGAACGAGACCGGTACGGACCTCGCGGACGCCCGCGGGCTGCTGACCGGCACCTCCGAGGGCACCTCGACGGCGGACCTGCGGGGCCGGATCGGCCGGGCGGAGGCGGTCCTGGCCGACGTACGGCGGGAGCAGGAGGCCGGCCGGTACGACCCGATCGACGCCCTGCGCCGGGTCGAGGAGGCCGACGCGGCCCTGGACGAGGCGCTGGCCGGGGCGCGCGAGCGGGAGTCGGGCCGCCAGCGCGCGGTGGCCCTGCTGGACCAGGCCCTGCTCTCGGCCCGCAGCGCGATCGGCGCCGCGACGGACTACATCACCACCAGCCGGGGCGCCGTCGGCAGCCAGGCCCGGACCCGGCTGGCGGAGGCGGGACGGCACCTGGAGCGGGCGGGGACCCTGACGTCCGCCGACCCGTCGGGCGCGCTGGCGGAGGCCCAGCGGGCGGACTCCCTGGCGCGGCAGGCGCAGCAGCTGGCGGAGCAGGACGTACGGGGCTACCAGGACCCGTACGGCGGCCGGAGCTCCGGCGGCGGCCGGGGCGGCGCCGTACTCGGCGGGATCATCCTCGGCGAGCTTCTCCGCGGCGGGGGCGGGTTCGGCGGCTTCGGCGGCGGGGGCGGCTTCGGCGGCGGCGGCGGCCGCGGTCCCGGCTCCTTCGGCGGCGGCGGAACCCGCGGCCGCATGGGCGGCGGCGGCCGCTTCTGAACGCGACGGGCGGGAGCCCGGCACCGCAGGGCCCGGCACCGGCCCGGCCCCTCCCCGCACCCGGCACACCATCCCCCATCAGGAGAGACCCACGATGAGCAAGCAGACGATCCTCGGCCGCGTCACCCAGCTCGCCAAGGCCAACATCAACGCGCTGCTGGACCAGGCGGAGGACCCGCAGAAGATGCTGGACCAGCTGATCCGCGACTACTCGAACAACATCTCGGAGGCGGAGCAGGCGGTCGCGACGACGATCGGCAACCTGCGGATGCTGGAGGCGGACCACACGGAGGACGTGGAGACGGCCTCCGAATGGGGCGGCAAGGCCCTCGCGGCGAGCAGGAAGGCCGACGAACTGCGCGCCTCGGGGGCGGCGGCGGACGCCGACAAGTTCGACAACCTCGCGAAGGTGGCGCTGGGCCGCCAGCTCCAGTCGGAGAAGGAGGCGAAGACGGCGGAGCCGACGATCGCCGCCCAGACGGAGGTGGTCGACAAGCTCAAGTCGGGCCTCGGTGCCATGCGGAACAAGCTGACGGAGCTGCAGGCCAAGCGGGACGAGCTGGTGGCGCGGGCCAAGACCGCGCAGGCGCAGAACACGATGATGGACGCGGTGAAGAACATCGACGTCATGGACCCGACGAGCGACCTGAACCGCTTCGAGGAGAAGGTCCGCCGCGAGGAGGCCATGGCGCTGGGCAAGCAGGAGCTGGCGGCGTCCTCGCTGGACGCGCAGTTCGAATCCCTGGACGACCTCGGCAAGACCTCGGAGATCGAGGCCCGCCTCGCCGCGCTCAAACAGAACCGCGCCGCCTGACCGCCACCGGGACGGGCCCGTGCACCCGGGGGGCCCGTCCCGGTGGACGGGCCCCCGCCGCGCCCTACCCGCCGTACATGTTCAGCAGCTGCTCCGCCGACAGTTCGGCGACCGCGTCGGCCACCGCGCCGGGCAGCGGGAGCTCGAACCACACCGTCTTGCCCCGGTGCGTGCGCCGCGTACCCCAGCCGGCCGAGAGCAGGCCGACCAGCTGGAGGCCGCGGCCCCCCTCGTCCGTGTCGCGGGCCCGGCGCCGCCTGGGCTGCACCAGGTTGGCGTCCCAGACCTCGCAGACCAGGGTGCGGTCCAGCAGCAGGCGCAGCCGGATCTCCCCCTCGCCGTAGCGCAGGGCGTTCGTCACCAGCTCGCTGACCAGCAGTTCCGTGGTGTCCAGCAGCCCTTCAAGGCCCCAGGCCGGCAGCTTGGCCCGGGCCAGCTCCCGCGCCCGGCCCACCGAACGGGCCTCGCGCGGCAGCTGCCAGTCGCCGACCGCGTCCACCGGCAGGCCCTGGACCCGGGCCATGAGCAGCGCGATGTCGTCCTCGCCGTGCCGGGTGTCGAGGGTGTTCAGGACGTGGTCGCAGACGTCCTCCAACGGGCGCACCGGGTCGGCCAGAGCCGCCCGCAGGCCGCGGAGCCCCTCCTCCAGGGGGTGGTCGCGGGACTCCACGAGCCCGTCGGTGTACAGGGCGAGCAGCGCCCCCTCGGGCAGTTCCACCTCGACCTCCTCGAAGGGCTCCCCTCCCACCCCCAGCGGCATGCCGGGCGGCACCTCCAGCAGGAGCGCGGGCCGCGGTACGCCGTCCTCGTCGGGCGGCTCCACCAGGACGGGCGGCATGTGGCCGGCGTTGGCGATGGTGCAGCGCCGGGTGACCGGGTCGTAGACCGCGTAGACGCAGGTGGCCAGGTACACCTCGGAACGGTCCGCGTCCCGCGAGTGCAGGGCCGCCCTGGAGGCCTGCTGGGAGCCGCCGGGGGCGCCGAGCCCGCGGGCGACCTCGTCCAGGGCGGTGAGCACCTCCGCCGGTTCGAGGTCCAGCAGCGCCAGGGTCCGTACGGCGGTCCGCAGCTCGCCCATGGCCACGGCGGCCCGCAGTCCGCGGCCCATCACGTCACCGACGACCAGGGCCGTGCGGTGGCCGGGCAGTTCGATGACGTCGAACCAGTCCCCGCCGACCTCGGTCGCCGCGTTCCCCGGCAGGTACCGGCAGGCGATGTCGAGGCCGGCCGCCTCCGGGTCGCCGGGCGGCAGCAGGCTGCGCTGCAGTATCAGCGCCCGCTCGTGCTCCCGCCGGTAGAGGCGCGCGTTGTCGATGCAGACGGCGGCCCGTGCGGCGAGCTCCACGGCGACCGCCCGGTCGCGTTCGCCGAAGGGCTCGCTGCCCTTCGTGCGGGAGAACTGCGCGACGCCGACCACCGTGTCGTGGGCGACCATCGGCACGATGAGCGTCGACTGGACGAGGTCCTCCGGTCCTCCGCGCTCGATGAGCCGCGGGCGGGCCGTCCGCAGGGCGAGCGCCCCCGGGGACCCGGCCGGGTAGCGGTGGATCTCCCCTACGGACACCAGCCCGCCCGGCCCCGACAGCGGGGCGTCGGACACGGCCGAGGCGAAGGCGACCCGCCGCAGCGGCGCGGACGGTGCCCGGCCGGCGCCCTGGCCGGGCAGTGAGGGCACCCCGGGGCCCTGCGGCCGGGCGGGACGGTCGTCGTCGCCGAGGAGCAGCCCCTGGTAGAGGTCGACGGCGGCCAGGTCGCAGAAGCCCGGGACGGTCACGTCCAGGAGTTCGCGGGCCGTGGTCTCCAGGTCGAGGGAGTTCCCGATCCGGTGGCCGGCCTCGTTGAGCAGGGCCAGGTTGCGCCGGACCCCGGCGGCCTCGCGGGCGGCGAGGTGGCGCCGGGTGACGTCGGTGCCGATGCCGGCGACGCCGATGGGCAGGCCGGTGCCGCCGTGCACCCGGTAGAGGTTGATGGACCAGTGGCGGTCCTCCCGGCTGCCGGGGGCGGCCCCGGTGATCCGGAGGTCGGTGACCGACTCCCCGCTGTCCAGGACCCGGCGCAGGGCGTCGGCCATCCGGTCGGCCTCGTGGGCCGACAGGTAGTCGTGCACGGTCCGGCCCCGGTGCTCTTCGGCGGCGCCCCCGAACACCGTGGCGAAGCGGCGGTTGGCCCGCTGCACGGTCAGGTCCGTACCGAAGAGCAGGAACCCGAAGGGAGATTGGCCGAATATCGCCTGCGAGGCCGCCAGATCGGATTCGATCCGCCGCAGCGCGCGGACGTCGACGACGACGCACAGCGCGGCCCGCTCGGCCGCCTCGGTCTGCGTGGGCATCACGTAGATCTCGGCCACACCGTGCGCGCCGGCCCCGCCCGGGACGCGGAAGGGGATCAGGCCCGTCCACTCCTTGCCGTCGAGGATCTCGGCGACCCTGCGGTGCGCGCCGGCACGCAGGTCGGCCGGCATGAACGCGTCGACCGGATCCCGGCCCACGGCCTGGGACGCCGACAGCCCGAACAGCTCCTCGGCGCGCAGGCTCCACTGGTCGATGAGGCCGTCGGGCCCGATCGAGAAGGAGGCAACCTTTATGTAGTCATATATCGAGCCAGGCGGACTGCTGTGCCACAGGGAGTCGTGCCATGTCTCCCCGGGCACGTCGGACTCATGTGCCTGCGCAGGTATCTCGCTCACGCGACCGTCCCCTCCAGCTCACCGCAACCGGACCGGCCTGACCGAAGTATTCAGCACCACGGCCCCTGACGGCACGGCGTTCACGATCACAAAAAGGTCCCGTTGCTTTTGAGCCACGTCGTGTGATCGCCGGTCACCCTTCACCTTGTTACTCACCAGGAAGAGCCAACTCGAACCACACGGTCTTGCCCGACTTCCCGCGGCGGGTCCCCCAGCGTTGTGACGAGACCGCGACGAGGTGCAGTCCGCGGCCCCCCTCGTCGTCCGGCCGGGCGACCCGCTCGCGAGGCGGATCCGGAAGCGGATCGGAAACTTCCACGAGCAGCGCGGGGCCGCCGGGAGAGCCCTCGGCGGCCGGATTGCGCCGTACCAGGCGGACCCCGATGGGACCCGACGCGTAGCGGAGGGAGTTGGTGACGAGCTCGCTGACCAGCAGAACGGTCACATCGCCGACGGAATCCAGGCCCCAGTCCCGGAGGGTGCCGCGCACGGCGTGGCGGGCGGTGCGGACGGCGCCGGGTTCGGCGGGGAAAGCCCACTCGGCGCACTCACCGTCTGTGTCGATCACGCCGATCACTTCCCGGGCCAGCAGTGACCCCAGTCCGGTTCGTCGGGGACGAAAGAGGGACGAGATAGGGATTAATAGCGACATACCCGATATTTGGGGCGTCGTACCACTCGATCCCCCACCTCCGGCGCACTGTGGCGCATACGGCCTACAGCGTGCGCGTCACGCGCCCCCGCGGGCGCCCCCGCCGAGACCCCGGCCGCCGGTACGGACGGCAGCGCCACCGATCCCTCTGCCGGCCTCGCCGCCCGCACCACCGGCGCCGCCGCGTTCGCGCAGCCTCCGTCCGGCCTCGGCGACCGCCGGGCGGTCCTGGTCGAGCCAGTCCACCGAATCCAGCTCGTCCGGCCGCAGCCATCGCAGCTCGTCGTGGTCCTCCAGTGGGGCGGGCTCCCCGGAGACCAGCCGCGCCGTCCACACGTGCAGGACGAGGCCGGGCTTCAGCGGCCACTCCCCCGGGATGCGCTCCAGCGGCTCGGCCTCGACGCCCAGCTCCTCGCGCAGTTCGCGGACCAACGCCTCGGGGACGGACTCGCCCGGCTCGGCCTTCCCCCCCGGCAGCTCCCAGCGGCCCGCCAGCTCGGGCGGTGCACTGCGGCGGGCGGCCAGCAGGCGGCCCTCATGACAAAGGGCTCCGCCCACGACCACGCGTTCAGTCATGGGGCGGAGCCTATGTCAGCGCCGCGACAGCTGCGACGCCGCTCAGTTCATCGTGGCGGTCTGACCGATCCGCTCGACCCAGTAGAGCTGCTCGTGTCCTCGGTCGTCGAGGCTGTCGGCGACCTTCTGGGCCTCGGCCCGGGTGGGGTACCGGCCCACCCGGTAGCGGTTGCCGTTGTCGTCCTGACGTATGACCAGCCACGGGAGCAGGGCACCGCTGTCGTTCATCGCGTTTCACCCTCCGCCGACGTACCTGCCCGGGAAACCGCATTGCGCATATGCCCGAGCCTACGCCCGACCCTCACGCAGCGGATACGGTTTTTCACGAAGAGGTACCTCTCAGGCGTACGCATCCGGCCATGCGTACGAGTGGGCCGTGCGCGCCGGTTCAGACGGGCGCACGGAGGGCGGGGGGCGGGAGCGCCGCACGGCCCGGCGGCGCCTTGCGGCAGGCGTCCCCGCAGGTCGCGTGGAGGGAGCAGCCGAGCGAGCGGACCGGTCCCCGCGTGGACGGGGCAGTCGGCGGTGTCCGGCGGCCCGTACGCCGTCTCGCAGGCCGCACACGCGTGCGTCGCGGTGGTGTCGGCGACGGCGGCGTCCGGTCCGCCCCCGAAGCCTTCGGCACGGGAGGTGCCCCCGACCGCGTTCGGCCGGGCCAGGTCGCACGTGCCCCTGGTCATCCATGCGATCAACGAGCACAGCAGGAGCGCGAGTCCGGCCGCGATGAAGGTCGAGACCGCCCCGGCGCAGGTGCCGAATAGCCCGAAGGGGGCGAGGGTCGAGACGCTGGAGGCGATCAATATCGCGCCGAAACCCGCCGGGTTGACGGCGTGGGGGTAGGCGCGCTCGAACTCGATGGAGGGCGGGCCGAGTCCGAGCCGCTTGTTGATCACGAGGTCGGTGGCGACGGCGGCGATCCAGGCGATGCCGACGGTGGAGTGGAAGCCGAGCAGCGTGCCGAGCAGGGCGAACATGTTCCGCTCCATCGGCGTCAGCGCGATGCCGAGGAAGACGCACCAGACCCGGCCCGGGTGGCGGTGCGTGATCCGGGAGGAGAAGTTCGACCAGGACAATCCGCGTTCCGCCGCGGGGGCAGGGGCGGCGGTGTCGGTCATACCGCCGGAAGCCAGGCCCGCGCCGTGACGGCCCGTCACTCTGCGGCATCACCCGCTGGTTACGCCGGCGCCCGCCGGGTCGCCGCGGCGTTACGCGCCCCGCGCCCCCGTCCGCTCACCGGTGCGGGGCCGGCCGCCCCGGCGGCCGGGAGGGGGGCGGGGCCGGGACGGCGAAGCGGCCCCGGGACGGCGAAGCGCGGCCGGGACGGGGGCCGGGACCCGGTCCGGCGCCCCGGTTCACCTCACCGGCAGGTGGTAGGCCAGGCGGTAGCGGTCCGCCGGGACCACCACGTCGGCCGTCTCCACGGCGCGGCCGGACGCGAAGTACGTACGCCCGATCACCAGCACCACGTGTCCCGGTACCCCGCCCAGCTGGAGGAGCTCCTCCGCCAGGCCGGGCCGCGCGCCGACCTCCTCCACCACGTTGTCCACGACGACGTCGATCGCGGCCATCCGGTCGACCACGCCCGAGCCGCCCAGCGGGCCTTCCTCCGGCAGCATCACCGGGGTCCGGCCGGTCACGGCCAGCGGTTCCCAGGAGGTCGACAGCATCATCGCCTCCCCCGCGTCACGGTAGACGTACCGCGTCCGCATGACCCGTTCGCCCGGCTCGATGCCGAGCCGTTCGGCGATCTCCGCCGGGGCGGCCTCCTGCTCGCTGCGCGACTCCCACGTGCCGCGCGCGCCCGACTCCGCCTGCTCCTGCCGGAAGGGCGTCGAAGTGCCGCCCGTGCGGTAGCCGGAGCGCGCGACCCGCCGCGGCACCGGCTGCTCCCGTACGTACGTCCCCGAGCCGGACCGGCCCTCGACGAGTCCCTCCGCCATCAGGACCTTGCGGGCCTCCAGCGCCACGGTGTCGGAGACCCCGTACTCCTCGCGGATGCGGGCCTGCGAAGGGAGCCGGGCGTGCGGGGGCAGGGAACCGTCGACGATCTTCCGTCGGAGATCCCCGGCCACGCGCAGATAGGCCGGCTGCTCACCGAAAGTCACTGGCCACTCCCATCAGGTTGACAGACAGCAACAGCCTGGCAACCTACGGTTGTCCATAGCAAGCAAGGGCCAGAGTTTCACCCGAAGTGATGAAGCCAGGTCACTCAAACCCGTTACCGCGCGTCACCCCGACGACGTCAGGCGGACTGCGTCGGGGGACGGCCACCGGAACCGCCCGAACCGCCCCCGCCCGGCCCCGGGAGGTCATCCTCCCGCCAGTCCGGAACGGTCGTCGACAGCCCGTACGCGCCGCGCAACGCCTTCTCGGTCCGTACGGACATCGCGTCCGCGGCCCGCTTCCACTGCCGGTCGAACTCAGCCGCCGTCTTCGCCTGCGCGGCCCGCTGCCACCCCGTACGGGCGGCCTCCACCTCCTTGAGCTGCGCCCGCGCCGCCTGGCCGATCGCCGGCCGGCCCGCGTGCCGCTCCAGCACCCCGGCCTCGTCGCCCAGCGCGGCCTCCACCTCGCGCGCCCACGCCCGGTGCTCCGGCAGCGCGTCCGCCACGTCCTCCTCGGGAGCCCGGCCGAAGGCGAGGTCGACGGCGTTGGCCGCCGTCAGGAACTCGGCCTGCTCGGAGGTCAGCGCGGCCCGGTCCTTGCGCAGGCTGCCGCTGTGCTCCCGCGGCGACGTGCCGATCACGCAGAGCAGTTGCCGGTCGCCCTCGCTCCAGGACCCGCGCGAGGGGGCGAAGTAGTACATCTCGGCGTTCGCCGGCAGCGCCCAGCTGTCCATCGCGTACGCGTCCTCGGCCTTCCAGCACTCCTGCTGGGCCCGCGCGTCCGCGGCGGGCGATCCGGCGGGGCCGGCGGGGGCCGGGTCGAACGGACCGGAGGAGGTCACCTCCGCGTGGTGGGGCTCCGCGCAGTCCACCGCGTACATCAGCGCCCGGCGGGACGTCAGGTCCCCGCCCGGGACGGTGAAGCAGTCGCCGGCGGACAGGTCCGCCATGCCGGTCGCCCGCGCCCCGCGCTGCGCGCCGGTGGCCCCGGAGACCGCGTCCAGGCGGTCGCCGACGGCCGTCAGGACCGGGCCCGCGGTGAGGGCGAGCACCCCGGTCATCGCCACCGAGACGGCGAGGCCGGTGACGGCCAGCGCCTTGCCCCGCTGTCGCCGTCCGGCGATCTGGACGAGGGCCACGACGCCGAAGACGATGCCGAGCGGCGGGAGGCAGAGCAGCCCGACGAGGAGCGAGGCGAGCGCGAACCCGTTGAGCGCCGGCCGCGCCGGCCCGTGGTTCGGCGGCGGCCCCCATGCGTACGGCGGTGACGGCGGGGCCCAGGGACCCGGTCCGGAGGGCGGGGGCGGCGGAATGCTCACGGGGCGGGGACTCCATCGGGGCGGGCCGCGGCCGCACGGAGAGGCGAACGCATGCGCGAATGGTACGCAGCAGGGGCGACCGGTCCCCGGTCGCCCCTGCCTGTTCATCGCGGCTCAGTCACTGCTGTCCCCGGCGTTCCTCAGAACTGGAGCGCCCAGGAGTCGATCTTGCCGATGTCGGCGTTCGCGAGGTCCGCGACCCGGAGCTTCCAGACGCCGTTGGCGACCTCGGAGGAGGCGTTCACGGTGAAGGTCTGGATGATGTTGTCCGCGCTGCCGCCGGTGCGGTTGCGCAGGTTGTAGACGGTGCCGTCCGGGGCGACGAGGTCGACCTTCAGGTCACCCACGTACGTGTGCTTGATGTCGACCGGAACGCTCAGCGTGGCCGGGGCGTTGCCGGTGATCCCGCTGACGGTTATCGGCGACTCGACGGTGGTGTTGTCGGCGATCGCGTAGTCGTTCAGGTTCTCGAAGCGCGTGCCCGGTCCGGGCGGGGTGGTGCCGGTGCCGACGTGGAGCAGGCGGTTCGGGGAGCCGGTGCCGGGGCTGGTCACCACGTTCGGGGTGGCGGCGGCGACGAGGCCCGCGGAGATCTGGGCGGGGGTGCTGCCCGGGTTCTGCGCGAGGTAGAGGGCGGCCGCGCCCGCGACGTGCGGCGAGGCCATCGACGTACCGGAGATGCTGTTGGTGGCGGTGTCACCCGTGGCCCAGGCGGACGTGATCGAGGAGCCCGGCGCGAAGATGTCCAGGACGGAGCCGTAGTTGGAGTAGCTCGCCTTCGCGTCGGTGCTGGTGGTGGCGCCCACCGTGATGGCCTCGGCGACGCGCGCCGGGGACTTGGTGGAGGCGTCGGTCGTCTCGTTGCCCGCCGCGACGGCGTAGGCGATGCCGGAGGCTATGGAGTTGCGGACGGCGGTGTCGAGCGCGGAGTCCGCGCCGCCGCCGAGCGACATGTTGGCCACGGCCGGCTTGACGGCGTTGCGCGTCACCCAGTCGATGCCCGCCACGACCTGGGCCGTCGTGCCCGAGCCCTGGTTGTTGAGCACCCGGACGCCGACGATCTTGGCCTTCTTGGCCACGCCGTACGCGGTGCCGCCGACGGTGCCGGCGACGTGCGTGCCGTGGCCGTGGCCGTCCTGGGCGGTGTTGTCGTTGTCGATGGCGTCGTAGCCGTAGGAGGCCCGGCCGCCGAAGTCCTGGTGGGTGATCCGGACGCCGGTGTCGATGACGTACGCGGTGACGCCCTCGCCGGCCTTGTCCGGGTAGGTGTAGCTCTGGTTCAGCGGAAGCGCCCGCTGGTCGATGCGGTCCAGGCCCCAGGACGGCGGGTTGGGCTGGGTGGCGTCGACGGTGAAGGTGCGGTTCTGCACGACGGACTGCACCGCGGGGTCGGCGGCGAGTTTTCTGGCCTGCGCCTCGGAGACCTCGACGGAGTACCCGTTGAGGGCGGCGCTGTAGGTCCGGTCGATCTTCGCCCCGTACCGCTTGGCCACGGCCTTGCCGCTGTCGGCGGTGGAGCGGGCGGCGGAGTCCTTCAGGGTCACGATGTAGCTGCCGGGGACGGACCCGGCGGCTCCGGCGTTCTCGATGACGCCCTGTGCGCCGCTGTCGGCCGCCGAGGCGGGGAGTGCGGCGGCCGCGCCGAACGCGAGGGCCGCGACGGCGATCGCGCTGATGCCGGTGATCTTCCGGCGGGTGTGACGCATCACGGACATGTGAGGGGTCCTCCTCATAGGTGGTGCGCTGCGGGGGGTTGGGGCGGTGCCGTGCGGGTGGTGCCGAGCACGATTTCAATCATGGACATGACAAGGCAATCGGCCCAGCGGGGCGCCGCCCTCGAAAGGTTGACCCACCGTCAGTCGTTCCCACAAGAGGACGGCGGACGCGTAACATCCGTGCCATACGACGGCCATGATTGAGCAAAGGCGCTCCGCACATGACGCACGCACTCCCCGGTTACGTCTGTGCCGAGGACGGTACCCGCGCGGACGTCCGGACCTCCCCCTGGTGCTGCCCTGTCTGCTCGGGCCCGTGGGACCTCGATTTCACGCCGGATCCGGCGGCCGTGCTGGATCCGGCCTCCGGCCCCAACTCCCTGTGGCGGTACGGGCCGGCGCTGCCGCTGCCGGGGGCGTTTTCCGTGTCGCTCGCGGAGGGCCACACTCCGCTGGTGCCCCTGGCCGAGCGGATTCACGCCAAGCTCGACTTCCTGATGCCGACGCTGTCCTTCAAGGACCGGGGCGCCGTGATGCTCGCCGAGGTGGCCCGGCGGCTGGCTCCGGAGCGGGTCGTGGCGGACAGCAGCGGCAACGCGGGGACCTCGGTGGCGGCCTACTGCGCGCGGGCCGGACTCGATTGTGAAGTTTTCGTGCCCGAGGGCACCTCGGAGACGAAGACCGGTCAGATGCGGGCGCACGGTGCGGTGGTACGGGTGGTCCCCGGCGGCCGCGAGGCCGCCGCGGCCGCGGCCCGGGAGGCCGCCGACGGGCCGGGGGCCTTCTACGCGAGCCACGTCTTCAACCCGTACTTCCTGCACGGCACGAAGACGTACGTGTACGAGGTCTGGGAGGAGCTCGGCGGCCGGCTGCCGGAGGTCCTGGTCGTCCCGGTGGGCAACGGCACGCTGCTGCTCGGCGCCGCCCTCGCGGTGGCGGAGCTGTCCCGGCGCGGGGTCCGGCCGCCCGCGCTGATCGCCGTCCAGGCGGAGGCGGTGGCCCCGCTGGCCGCGGCCTTCGCGGCCGGTTCCGAGGACGCCGGCCCGGTGCCCCGGCGGCCCACCCTGGCCGAGGGCATCGCGATCCCGGCTCCGCCGCGGGCCCGCCAGATCCTGGCCGCCGTCCGTGCGTCGGGCGGCACCTTCCTGACGGTCCCGGAGGAACGCCTGCGGGAGGCCCGGCGGGACCTGGCCCGGCGCGGTCTCTTCGTGGAGCCGACGGCGGCGGCCTGCTGGGCGGCCGTGGGCCCGTCCGCCCCGGACGACCCCCTGCGGGGCCGCACGGCGGTGGTCCCGCTGTGCGGCGCGGGCACGAAAACGGGCCTGGCCCCGTAACGGGGACGCCCCCCGCCGGGACGGAGGCAGGACCGGCCCCGAGCCGGGACTCCGCCTGGACACCCGGCTCTCCGGGCTCGGGTCCGCCCCGCCGACGCGGCGGCTGCGGCTGCGGCTGCGGCTGCGGCTGCGGCTGCGGCTGCGGCTGCGGCTGCGGCCGACGCTGACGCTGACGTCGGAAAATCGCGCGCCCGCGCCCGGCCCGTCTGGTGGACTGCCGCCATGACCACGCACACGGACCTCGCCTCCCGGGCCGCCGCCTTCGCGCGCCTGCACACCCCCGCCGCACCCCTCGCCCTCGCCAACGCCTGGGACGTGGCCAGTGCCCGTCTCGTCGAGGCCGCCGGCGCGCCCGCCGTCGCCACCACGAGCGCCGGGGTCGCCTGGTCCCTCGGGTCCCCCGACGGCGACGCCCTGTCCCGCGAGCGGGCGCTCGACCTGATCGCCCGCGTGGCCGAAGCCGTCGCCGTACCCGTCACCGCCGACATCGAGGGCGGCTTCGGCGCCGACGCCGCCGCCGTCGGCGAGACCGTCACCGGGGTCCTGGCCGCCGGCGCGGTCGGCGTCAACATCGAGGACGGCAACCGCGCGCCCGCCGAGCACGCCGAGCGGCTGGCCGCCGCCCGCGCCGCCGCCGACGCCGCCGGGGTCCCGCTGTTCGTCAACGCCCGCATCGACACGTTCCTGTTCGGCCTCGGCGACCCCGCCACCCGCCTCGACGAGACCCTGGCCCGCGCCGCCGCCTACCTCCGGGCCGGCGCCTCCGGCATCTTCGTTCCGGGCGTGACCGACCCGGCCACGGTCGCCGAGCTGGCCCGGGGCATCGACGCGCCGCTCAACGTCCTCGTCGGCCCGGACGCCCCCTCCGTGGCCGCGCTCGGCGCCCTCGGCGTGTCCCGCGTCAGCCTCGGCTCCTGGGTGGCCGGGGCCGCGTACGCCGTCGTCCGCCGTGCCGCCGAGGAGCTGGTCTCCGGCGGCACCTACGGCTCGCTCGGGCACTCCCTCCCGTACGGCGAGCTGAACGGGCTGCTCAAGGGCTGAGAAACCCGGAAGCCCTTCCCCGTCCACACCCCTAGGATCTGGTCATGCCCACACCATCGCTGACGCGGCACGCGCCCACGGGCGCCCCGCGGCGGCAGACCACCGGCGCCGTCTGGACCGCGCTCGGCCTCGTCTACGTCCTCTGGGGTTCGACCTATCTCGGCATCCGGATCGTCGTCGAGACGATGCCTCCGTTCCTCTCCGCCGGAGCCCGCTTCATCACGGCCGGGCTGGTGCTGGCCTCCCTCGTCGCGTGGCGGTACGGTCCGGCCGCGCTCAGGGCCACCCGCGCCCAGCTGGGCTCGGCCGTCCTGGTCGGGCTGCTGCTGGTCCTCGGCGGCAACGGCCTGGTCGTCCTCGCCGAGACCGACGTGCCCTCCGGCCTGGCCGCGCTCCTGGTGGCGGCGGTACCGATGTGGCTGGTGGTCCTGCGGGCGAGCAGCGGGGACCGGCCGCCGCTGCGCACCCTGGCCGGTGTGCTCGTCGGTCTCGCCGGGCTCACCGTGCTGACCGCTCCCGGGTTCAGCGGCGAGGTGCGGCTGACCGGGGTCCTGCTCGTGCTGGCGGCCTCGGTGCTGTGGTCGCTGGGCTCGTTCTCGGCGTCGAAGCTGAACCTGCCGGGCAATCCCTTCACGGGCAGCGCGTACCAGATGCTCGCGGGCGGGGTCGGCGGAGTGGTCGTCGGCCTGCTGCGCGGCGAGCACCGCGGTCTGGACCCGGACGCCTTCTCCACCGCCTCCTGGCTGGCCCTCGGCTATCTGGTCCTCTTCGGCTCGCTCATCGCCTTCACCGCGTACGTGTGGCTGCTGCAGGCCGCTCCGCTGTCGCTGGTGGGCACGTACGCGTACGTCAACCCGGTCGTGGCCGTGGCGCTCGGCGCACTGGTCCTCGACGAGGCCCTGACCTGGCCGATCCTGCTCGGCGGCGCGATCGTCGTGGCGGCGGTGGGCGTGATCGTCAGCACGGAGCGCCGTACCTAGGCCGTCTACGGGGGCACCGCCCGCAGCCGCCCGCAGCCAGGGCCCGGAGCACCCGGGCGCCCCCGGGTGCTCCGGGCCCCGCCCGGCTCAGTGGTGCGCGGCCCGGGCGCACGCCGCTCAGCCGCGCGCGGCCCGCTCGTACAGGGCCTTGGCGTGCTCGTCGAACACCGCGGCCGTGGAGTCCACGTCCGTGTCCCCGCCGCTCAGCACGCCGATCAGCCGTCCCGGCCGCCCCGGGCCGCCCCGGTCGGCGATCCAGGGGCTGCCGCTGGTGCCCGTCCAGAACCCCGCGCAGCTGATGTACAGCATGTCGGGGTCCTCCTCGTCGTGGCGGGTCTGGGTGGTGCAGGAGACGGGCTTGTTCTGCGGGTTGTGCTCCGACTCCGGATAGCCCACGACGGTCACGTCCCGGTCGTACCCGGACGTCCAGTCGGGCACCGGGGCCGCGCCGCGCCCGCCCACGGCCTCCTGGACGCTGCGCCCGTCCTCGTCCGGGGCGACGGTGAGGAAGGCGAAGTCGGCGGTGTCCTCGCCCCAGTTCGTCCAGCGCTCGTCCACGTGGATCGAGCGGACCTTCCAGACGCCCAGCGGCTGCGTGCCGGAGCCCTCCCCGGAGAACGCGGGGGCGAACGCGAGCTCGCCGATCGCCAGGCCGTCGTGGGCGACCTTGCCCGGTTCCCCGTCCTCGCCCGCGGGCGCCACGCAGTGGGCGGCGGTGGCGACGACGTTGCCCTCGGGGCTGTCGACGACGCTCGCCGTGCACCAGTGCTCGCCGTTGGCCATGAGCACGCCGACGGTGGGGAAGGGGTGCACGGGCCGGTCTCCCGGCGCCTCGACGAACGCGACGGCGAACACCGCCACGATGCCCGCGGCCGCGGCGGCCGACGCCCCCTTCACCACCGTGCTCACGGCACGGCGGGGTCGGGTGTCGGCGCCGCCATCACCTTGCTGATCCACGCCAGGGAGCCCTCCCTCATGCCGCGTACGTACGACTTTCCGTTGTGCTCACCATCCTGGATCACCTGGAGCCGGGTGTGCACGGGGCCCTTCCCGTACTCCTTCATGAACTTCTCGGCCTTGTCGCGGCCGGTCTCGGCGGTGCCGATCTGGAAGTTCACGTACACGTCCGGGCCGCCCGCCTGGATCAGCTTCGCGGCGAGCTTCTCCGGGTTGTTCTCGTCCATGGCGCGCGTGTTCCCCTTCCACAGCGGGGAGTCGGGGACGATGTCGACCCCGCTCGCGATGGCCGCCTTGAAGCGGTCGGGGTGCTTCAGGACGTGTTTGAAGGCGCCGAAACCGCCCGAGGAGGAGCCCATGAAGGCCCACCCGTCGCGGGAGGTGAAGGTGCGGAAATTGGCCTTCGCGAAATCCGGGACGTCATCGGCCATCCAGGTGCCCATCTTGGGCTCCCCGGGGATGTCCGAGCCGTCGAAGTGGTGCTTGGTGTCGGCGTTGATCACCGGCATGACGAGGACGAAGGGCAGGCTGGTACCGGCCTGCACCCCGTCGCTGACCGCCTTCTGGAGTCCGAGGCCGGGGCCCGTGCCCCAGTAGTTCGTGGGGTAGCCGCGGCCGCCGGGCAGGGAGATCAGGACCGGGAAGGCGCTCTTGGCGTACCTCGGGTCGTCGTACTCCTTCGGCACCCACACCCACACGTCGCCCGTGAAGCCGGACTTCTTGCCGGTGAGGGTGGTCATGCCGATCTGGGTGCCGTCCGGAAGCCGGCTGGTGCGGGTGAAGCCGGCCGGCGGCCCGGTGGGCATCCGTACGCCCGGCCGGACGCCGGGGTCCTCGGCGGCGTCCGAGCTGGTGGACGCCGCGGCGGTCTTCTCGTGGACCTTCCCGAAGGAGACCGGCTCCCCCACGTCCGAGAAGAGGCCGTACTTGTACGCCGCCGCCCCGCCGGCGGCGAGGGTGAGCGCGAGCCCACCGCTGATCAGAAGCAAGCGCAGGCGCTGCGGACGACGGGTTCCCCCGGTCGTGGGGTCACCGTCGCCTTGCTGGTCATGCTGCACGGAATTGTCCCGTTCCTTCTCCGGCGCCCGTTCCCGGCGCGGGTCGGACCGATCGGTCCCCCTTACACCCCTTACAGAGGTATGAACGAGGGGATGGGTTGCCTGGGACGGGCGCGACGTGGCGAGCGCCACGGACGGTCGGGCGTCGCCGGGCGGGCGGGCGTCAGCCGGCGGGGGCGGGCGTCAGCCGGCGGGGGCGGGCGTCAGCCGGCGGGGGCGGGCGTCAGCCT
>NZ_JBHXSY010000002.1:364746-377146 GCF_042715295.1 Streptomyces sp. NPDC058701
GGGCGGGGGCGGGCCGGGGGGCCTTGAGCACCTTGCTGATCCACTCCAGGGAGCCCTCCCGCATGCCCCGGACGTAGTGCCAGCCGTTGTGCTCGCCGTTCTGGATGTCGCGGATGGTCGTCTTGACCGGCCCCTTGCCGTACTTCTGCTGGAAGGCGAGCATCTTGTCCTTCCCGCTCTCCTTGGTCCCGACCTGGAAGTTGATGTGGACCTCGGGACCCTTTCCGTCGATCAGCTTCTGGGCGAGCTTCTCGGGGTTGTTCGCGTCCATCTCCGCCTGGTGGCCCTTCCAGAGCGGGGAGTCGGGAACGATCTCGCCGCCGCTGGCGATCACGGCCTTGAACTTGTCCGGGTGCTGGAGGACCGTCTTTATGCCGACGAAGGCGCCCGAGGACGAGCCCATGTAGGCCCAGCCGTCGCGGGACTTGTAGGTGCGGAAGTTGGCCTTGGCGAAGTCCGGGACGTCCTCGGCGATCCAGGTGCCCATCTTGGCCTGGCCGGGGATGTCGGCGCCGTCGTAGTAGTACTTGTTGTCCGGGTTGAGCACCGGCATGATCACGACGAACGGCAGGCTGGTGCCGGCCTTGACGCCGTCGCTGATGGCCTTCTGGAGGCCGAGGCTGCGGTCCGACCAGTAGTTCGCCGGGAAGCCGTTGCCGCCGGGGAGCGCGATCAGCACCGGGAAGCCGCTCTTGGCGTACTTCGGGTCGTCGTACTCCTTGGGGGCCCACACCCACACGTCGCCCTCGAAGCCCGACTTGGCGCCCGCGACCCGGGTCTTGGCGATGATCGTGCCGTCGTCGAGCTTCGCGGTCTGCTTGAAGTCGGACTTCGGCCCGGACGGCATGAGCACGTCCGGGTCACCGGACGGCACGGCGGGCGCCGGGGCGCCCGAGGCCTTCTTCTCCCCGGCGGGGGGCGGGGGGTTCTTGCCGAAGCTCACCGTCTCGCCGTTGCCGGAGAACCATTCGAGCTTCCAGGCGGCGAAGCCCCCGCCGCCGAGCAGGAGCGCGAGGACCACCACCGCGCCGACGGCTATCGCGCGCCGGGAACGCCTGCTGCGCCCGGGCTCCGGCGGCGCCGGGGGCTCGGGGTACGGCGCGGGCGCGGGGTGATCGGGGAACTCGGGGTAGGCGGGGTGGGAGGGGTGGGCGGACGGCGCGGACTGCTCCGGGCGGCCCGGGTACTCCGGGCGGCCCGGGTACTCCGGCTGGCCCGGGTACCGATCCGCGTACGGCGGCGCGTACCCCTGGGCCGCGGGGTGTCCCTGGGGCGGATGCTCCTCGTACGACGGCCGGCCGTCCGGCCGCGGGCGCTGCGGGTACTCGTGCACGAACTTCGCTCCGAACGGTCATGGCTGCCCGAGGGCAGGAACGGCGGGGGATCCCTTGGTTGTGATGCGCGGATCCCCGGCGGAGTTCCAAATCCAAGCAAAAAGATGGCCGTGACCTGAAGCCGGACGACGGCCCGGACCTCTCCCCGACGGCACCCGACAAGGGCGGCCCGATGTCCCGGCACGGGCACCCCGTCCCCCCTGCTCCCTTCACGATGGCGGGGGCTCCGGTCCGCAACCTCTGCCCGCACTCACCCGGCGGGCCAGCCGCGCAGGGTCACCTCGACTCCGCCGCCGCCCAGGTAGCGGCGCAGGGCGCCGGCGGTGCTGGGCACGAAGGGTTCGGGAAGGTCGTCCACGTCGGCCCAGCAGACCCGGGCGTGCTTCCCGGGCTCACGGTTCTCGGGCTCCCCGGACCAGGCGTGGGCGGCGAAGACGACGGTGACGTAGCCGTTCGGCGCCTCGACTCCCCAAGCGCCGTGGACGATGTGGGCGACCTGGAGCGCCCCGGGCTCCACCGTGAGCCCGGTCTCCTCGTACAGCTCGCGCACCGCGGTCACGGTGATCGGCTCCCCGGGCTCGCTCTTGCCGACGGGCAGATCCCACATGCCGCGGGCGAACTTGGCGCGCTCCCCGCGCTGGAGGAGCACGACGCGCCGCTTCGCCCGGTCGTGCACGATGACGGCCGCGACAAGCACGGTCATCGCCCCGAGCGCCGGCTCGATCGCCCCGTCACCCCCACCCGCCTGCTGCACGACGACCTCCCCCCTCACCCGCCGCCCACGGACGGACCCAGGTGACGATGTTCCCCACTCCCGGGCCCCCGCAGACCTCACCCCTGCCTCGGCCGCAAACCGCTACCGTGAAGCCATGACCGCACTGCCCGACTGGATGCGCCCGCCGCGCGCGGAAGGCTGGTTCGCGGAGGACCTCGACCGCCTCCCCGAGGCACCCCGCCACACCGAGCTGATCGATGGAGCCCTCGTCTTCATGATGTCGCCCCAGAGGTCCTGGCATGGCCGCCTCGTCACAGCCCTGACCACCACGCTCATGGCGCAGGCGCCGGCCGGCTTCGAGGTTGAGCGCGAGATGACGATCCGCCTCGATGCCCGCAACCGCCCCGAGCCAGACCTATTGCTGACGGACCTGCCCTACGACCCCGACCGCACGTGGTACGCCCCGGGGGACGTGAAACTCGTCGTGGAGGCGGTCTCCCCCGAGTCCGCCCACCGCGATCGCACCGTGAAGCTCCGCAAGTACGCGGAGGCCGGCATCCCGCACTACTGGTGCATCGAGGACGAGGACGGGGCACCCGTCGTCCACGTCTACGAGCTCGACGAACCCACCGGCGCCTACGCGCCCGCCGGGATCTTCCGGGGCACGCTCCAGCGCCCGGTCCCCTTCGAGGTCACCCTGGACCTCGCCCGGCTCACGCCGCCCCGGAACAGCTGAGGAGCCGGCACCGAGCCGGCACGGGAATGCAGAAGGGGTCGGACTCACCAGAGCCCGACCCCTTCTGAACTGCAGGTGTGCCCACGTCAGTGGCGTGGTGTCATGTCATCCGCTCAGACGTTGAAGCGGAACTCCACCACGTCGCCGTCCTGCATGACGTACTCCTTGCCCTCCATGCGGGCCTTGCCCTTCGCGCGGGCCTCGGCGACCGAGCCGCATTCGACCAGGTCGGCGAAGGAGATGACCTCCGCCTTGATGAAGCCGCGCTGGAAGTCCGTGTGGATGACGCCCGCCGCCTCCGGGGCCGTCGCGCCCTGCTTGATCGTCCAGGCGCGGGTCTCCTTCGGGCCCGCCGTCAGGTACGTCTGGAGGCCCAGGGTGGCGAAGCCGACGCGGCCCAGGGTGGCCATGCCCGGCTCGTCCTGGCCGACCGACTGGAGGAGTTCGAGGGCCTCGTCGTCCTCCAGCTCGACGAGCTCCGCCTCCAGCTTGGCGTTCAGGAAGATCGCCTCCGCCGGGGCGACCAGCGCGCTCTGCTCCGCCTTGAAGGCGTCGTCCGTCAGCTCGTCCTCGTCCACGTTGAACACGTAGAGGAAGGGCTTCGTCGTGAGCAGGTGCAGCTCGTGCAGGAGGTCGCCCCGCTCCGTGCCCTTCGTGATGCCCTTCGAGAAGAGGGTGTCGCCCGCTTCGAGGATCTTCTTGGCCTCGACGACGGCTGCCAGGACCGCGACCTTCTCCTTCTGGAGGCGCGACTCCTTCGCCAGGCGCGGCTCCGCCTTCTCGATGGACTGGAGGTCCGCGAGGATCAGCTCGGTGTTGATCGTCTCGATGTCGTCCTTCGGCGAGACCTTGCCGTCGACGTGGACGACGTTCTCGTCCACGAAGGCGCGGATGACCTGGCAGATCGCGTCCGACTCGCGGATGTTGGCGAGGAACTTGTTGCCCAGGCCCTCACCCTCGGAGGCGCCGCGGACGATGCCCGCGATGTCGACGAAGTCGACGGTCGCGGGGATGACCTTCTGCGAGCCGAAGATGCCGGCCAGGACGGCCAGGCGCTTGTCCGGGACGCCAACGACGCCGACGTTCGGCTCGATCGTGGCGAACGGGTAGTTGGCCGCCAGCACGTCGTTCTTGGTCAGGGCGTTGAACAGGGTCGACTTGCCGACATTCGGCAGGCCGACGATTCCGATCGTGAGCGACACGTTGGCGACTTCCCGTAGTGGAGGGGCGGCGGCCCGGGTGCGGGCCATGGAGCAGTTTACTTTCCGATGAGCGGAGGTGGATGTACGCGTGTCCGCGGCCCGATCCGGGGGCCCGCCCGCCTACTTTGGTGCCGTGGAGCAATACAGGAGGCGATCGGCCCCTCACCCTCAGCGACCTCCGGCCCAGCGCCGCCGGCCGCCTGCCGCCGTGCCCCCCGTCCAGGGCCGCGCGCCGCGGCTCGCGCTCGCGCGCCGGCTGCCCCGGCCCCGGCTGACCGGGCTCGGCGGGGGGCTCTTCTCCACCGCCGCCATGGTGCTGGTCGCGGGGTTCTGCTGGCTGCTGTTCGACTCTTCGCTCTTCGTCTACGGGCTGCTCTTCCTGCCCGTGGCGGCCGCCACCGCCCTCTGGGTGCGGCCCGCCGACCTGATCACCGCGCCGATCACCGCGCCCATCGCCTTCGCCGCCGGAGTGTGGCCCGTCGCGGGCGGCTCCGGCGGCTTCGGCGGTCATCTGATGGGGCTGGTGTCCGCGCTGTCCCTGCACGCCGGCTGGCTGTACGCGGGGACGCTGGTGGCGGCGCTCATCGCCGTCGTGCGCAAGGCCGTCCTGATCGGCAGGCGGCGGATGCCCCGCCGGCCCGCCGCCTAGCCGTCTCCTCCGGAGAGGGCTAGGCCCGGCGGCTCCGGCCCCGGCGGCCCCGGGATCACTGCTTCGCCGCCATCGCCGCGCCGACGATGCCCGCATTGTTCTGGAGCTTCGCCGGGACGATCTCCGCCCGGACGCCCTCGATCAGGGGGAGGAACTTCTCCGGCTTGCGGCTGACGCCGCCGCCGAGGATGAACAGGTCCGGGGAGAACAGCATCTCCACGTGCTCCAGGTACTTCTGCAGGCGGTGGGCCCAGTGCTCCCAGCTGAGGTCGCCGTCCTCCTTCGCCTTCACCGACGCCCGCTTCTCCGCGTCGTGTCCCTTCAGCTCCAGGTGGCCCAGCTCCGTGTTCGGGACGAGGCGCCCGTCCGTGAACAGGGCGCTCCCGATGCCCGTGCCCAGCGTGAGCAGGATGACCGTGCCGCCCCGGCCGCGCCCGGCCCCGTACGTCATCTCCGCGACGCCCGCCGCGTCCGCGTCGTTGAGGACCGTGACCGGCAGGCCGCCCAGCTCGCGCGACAGGAGGTCCGCCGCGTCGACGCCGACCCAGCCGCTGTCGACGTTGGCCGCCGTACGGGTGACGCCGCCCGTGACGACCCCCGGGAAGGTGACCCCGACCGGGCCCGTCCAGGAGAACGCGCGGACCACCTCCGCGACACAGCCGGCCACCCCGTCGGGGGTGGCCGGCTGCGGTGTCAGTACTTTGTGGCGCTCCTGCGCCAGATCGCCCCGGTCCAGGTCCACGGGGGCGCCCTTGATCCCGGAACCGCCGATGTCCACACCCATGATCTGCATGGACATACCGTACGAAAAGACTTACTTGTCGGCGACCAGTTCGGCTGCTTCCGCACGAAGGTCGCGGCGGAGCTCCTTCGGCAGCGAGAACACGATCGACTCCTCGGCGGTCTTGACGATCTCCACGTCCGCATACCCGCGCGACGCGAGGTAATCCAGCACTTCCTCGACCAATACCTCCGGCACCGAGGCGCCCGAGGTCAGACCGACCGTGGTGACGCCCTCCAGCCAGGCCTCGTCGATCTCGCTCGCGAAGTCGACGAGGTACGCGGCGCGCGCGCCCGCGTCGAGCGCGACCTCGACGAGGCGGATCGAGTTCGATGAGTTCTTCGAGCCGACGACGATGACCAGGTCGGAGTGGGCGCCCATGACCTTGACGGCCGCCTGCCGGTTCGACGTGGCGTAGCAGATGTCGTCGCTGGGCGGGGAGACGAGGAGCGGGAACTTCGTCTTCAGTGCGTCGACCGTCTCCATCGTCTCGTCGACCGACAGCGTGGTCTGGGACAGCCAGACGACCTTCGACTCGTCGCGCACCTCGACGTTGGCGACGTCCTCGGGCCCGTCCACGATGGTGATGTGGTCCGGGGCCTCGCCGGAGGTGCCGATGACCTCCTCGTGGCCCTCGTGGCCGATGAGGAGGATGTCGAAGTCCTCGTTCGCGTACCGGATGGCTTCCTTGTGCACCTTCGTGACCAGCGGGCACGTCGCGTCGATCGTGGCGAGCTTGCCGCGGGCGGCCTCCTCGTGCACCACCGGCGCCACGCCGTGGGCGGAGAACATGACGATGGAGCCCTCGGGCACCTCCTCCGTCCGCTCGACGAAGACGGCCCCCTTCTTCTCCAGGGTCTGCACCACGTACTTGTTGTGGACGATCTCGTGGCGGACGTAGACCGGTGCGCCGTACTGCTCAAGGGCTTTCTCGACGGCGATCACGGCTCGGTCCACGCCCGCGCAGTAACCGCGGGGGGCGGCGAGCAGGACGCGGCGGGAAGCGGGAGCAGGGGCGGGAGCAGTCATGTGGTCCATCGTACGGGGGTCCCTGAGAGGCCGGACGTCGCCCGTTCGGCAGAAACTTGGTCGAAAGCGTGTCCCGCCTATCGCCCGGAGGACGGATGGCGTCCGTGACGGATTCCAGTAAGGCGGCGCCCGCCGCGCTGCGGCGGACCCTCGGCTTCCGGGACCTCGTCGTCTACGGACTCCTCTTCATCGCCCCCATGGCGCCGGTCGGCGTCTTCGGCACCCTGGACGCCGCGTCGCACGGTGCCGTCGCGCTCGTCTACGTCGTCGCGACGGTCGCGATGGCGTTCACGGCGTTCAGCTACGCGCAGATGGTGCGGGTGGCACCGCAGGCCGGCTCGGTCTTCACGTACGCCCGCAAGGGCCTGGGCGAGGGGCCGGGGCTGATCGCCGGGTGGATGGCGATGCTCGACTACCTGCTGATCCCGGCGGTCGCGTACCTGTTCTCGGGGATCGCGATGAACGCGCTGGTCCCGGAGGTGTCGCGGTGGGTGTGGACGGCGTTGGCCGTGGTGGTGACGACGCTGCTGAACCTGTGGGGCGTACGGGCGGCCGCGCGGGTGGGCTTCGCGGTGCTGGCCCTGGAGATCGTGGTCCTGCTCGTCTTCCTGGTCGCCGCGGTGACCGCGCTGGCGCGGGGCGGGGCGCAGCGCGACTGGCTCTCGCCTCTGACGGGCGACGGCTCACTGGGCTTCTCGCTCGCGGCCGTGCTCGGCGCAGTGTCGGTCGCGGTCCTGTCGTACCTCGGTTTCGACGCGATCGCCTCGTTCGCGGAGGAGGTGACGGGCGGCAGCGCGAAGGTGGCGCGGGCGGTGCTGTTCTGCCTGGCCCTGACGGGGGTGCTGTTCGTCGCGCAGACGTACCTGGCGGCGCTGCTGTCGCCGCTGACGGCGGCGGAGCTGGCGGCGCGGCCGGTGGAACAGGGGCCGGCCTTCTACAACACGGTGGAGTCGGCGGTCGGTCCGTGGCTGCACGACCTGGTCGCGGTCAGCAAGGCGATCGGGGCGGCCTTCGCGGCGCTGGCGGGGCAGGCGGCGGCGGGGCGGCTGCTGTTCGCCATGGCCCGGGAACGCCGACTGCCGCAGGCGCTGGCGCGGACCTACGGCGGCACCCCGCGCCCGGCGCTGCTGGTGGCGGCCACCGTCACCCTGGTCGCCGCGGTGTGGGCGGCGCGGCGCGATGACGGGCTGGACCACCTGGTGTCGGTGGTGGACGTCGGTGCGCTGGTCGCGTTCACCCTGCTGCACGCCTCGGTGGTGGGCTGGTTCGTGGTGCAGCGGCGGGAGGGCCCGCCGGACTGGCTCAGGCACCTGGTGGTCCCCGTGCTGGGCGCGTTGGTGACCGTCACGGTGATCGTGGAGGCCTCGTGGACGGCGCAGCTGGTGGGGGCGGTGTGGCTGGCGGCCGGTCTGGGCGTACTCCTCGTGCAGCGCGGACGGCGCGGCGGCGGGGACGGGGGTCCCGGCGAGGGCCCTGCGACGGGCCCGGCGGCCGGGAGCGCGTAGGCGGCGGCCCGGGACGGGCGGCGACACCACCGGCGGACCCTGAGACGCTGTCACCCGGGCCGGATAGCCTGCGTGCATGGGTCTGAATACGTCGGCCGAGGCGCCGCTGCCGGTAGGCCAGGTGTCCCGGCTCATCGGGGGCTGGATCGACAAGCTCGGCCAGGTGTGGGTGGAGGGGCAGATCACGCAGCTCTCGCGGCGGCCGGGAGCGGGGGTGGTCTTCCTGACGCTGCGCGACCCCTCGCACGACATCTCCGTCAGCGTGACCTGCTTCCGCCAGGTCTACGACGAGGTCGCGGACGCCGTCTCGGAGGGCGCGCGGGTCGTCGTCCTCGCCAAGCCGGAGTGGTACGCCCCGCGCGGGCAGCTGTCCCTGCGGGCGACGGAGATACGGCCCGTCGGGATCGGCGAGCTGCTGGCCCGCCTGGAGCGGCTCAAGCGGTCCCTCGCCGCGGAGGGGCTGTTCGCCCTGGACCGCAAGAAGCCGCTGCCCTTCCTGCCCCAGCTGATCGGGCTGGTGGTCGGGCGGGCGTCGGCGGCGGAGCGCGACGTACTGGAGAACGCCCGGCGGCGCTGGCCGGCGGTCCGCTTCGAGGTGCGCAACGTGGCCGTCCAGGGGGTGCACGCGGTGCCCCAGGTGATCCGGGCGGTCCGGGAGCTCGACGCCCTGGACGGGGTGGACGTGATCATCGTGGCGCGCGGCGGCGGCAGCGTGGAGGACCTGCTGCCCTTCTCCGACGAGGAGGTCGTACGGGCGGTCGCCGCGGCCCGTACCCCGGTCGTCTCCGCCATCGGCCACGAGCCGGACTCCCCGCTGCTCGACCTGGTCGCGGACCTGCGGGCCTCGACCCCCACGGACGCGGCGAAGAAGGTGGTCCCGGACGTGGGCGAGGAGCTGGAGCGCGTGCGCCAGCTCCAGGACCGGGGCCTGCGCGCGGTGCGCGGGCTCCTCGACCGGGAGGAGCGCGGGCTGGCGCACGCCCTGGCCCGGCCGGTCTTCGTCCACCCGCAGCGGATGGTGGAGACCCGGGAGGACGAGGTGGACGCGCTGCTGGCCCGCAGCCGCCGCACGCTCGGGCACCTGCTGGACCGCGCCGACTCGGAGCTCTCGCACACTCTGGCCCGGGTGGTGGCGCTGTCCCCGGCCGCGACCCTGGAGCGCGGCTACGCCGTGCTCCAGCGGGCCGACGGGCATGTGGTCCGCTCGCCGGAGGAGGTCTCGGGGGGCGAGGTGCTGCGCGCACGGGTGGCGGAGGGCTCCTTCTCCGTACGGGCCGACGACCCGGTCGCCGGGGCCGGAGAGGCCGGAGAGGCCGCGGAGGCCGCGGCGCCCGCCGCCGCCGCACCGGCTTCCGAATGACGACACACTGCCGCAACGAACGCGTCGGACAACGAACCTAGGGTGGAAACGGGAATGGCTGAGGCCGAGACGGCATTGGGATACGAGCAGGCCCGCGACGAGCTCATCGAGGTCGTCCGCAAGCTGGAGGCGGGCGGCACCTCGCTGGAGGACTCGCTCGCGCTCTGGGAGCGCGGCGAGGAACTCGCGAAGGTCTGCCGGCACTGGCTGGAGGGGGCCAGGGCCCGCCTGGACTCGGCGCTCGCGGCGCGGGAGGCGGCCGGCGAGGAGTGATCCCGGTCACCGCCGGAGCGGTTTAGTTGAAAGTTCACCTACTTTCGCCGTAAAGTCGGGGACATCGCTCCACCGCTTCACCTCCGTATGGAAGAAGGCTTTCCGATGTCTCTCGTTCTCGACCCCGCCGCGCAGGACCTGCTGTTCCGCGAGGCCCGCACGGCCAACTCGTTCTCCGACGAGCCGGTCACCGAGGAGCAGGTCCAGGCGATCTACGACCTGGTGAAGTTCGGCCCCACCGCCTTCAACCAGACCCCGCTGCGCATCACCCTGGTCCGCTCCCCCGAGGCCCGCGAGCGTCTCGTGAAGCACCTCGCCGAGGGCAACCAGGCCAAGACCGCGGCCGCGCCGCTCGTCGCGATCCTCTCCGCGGACAACGAGTTCCACGAGGAGCTCCCGACCCTGCTCCCGCACTTCCCGCAGGCCAAGGACCTCTTCTTCGCCGAGCGTCCGGTCCGCGAGCAGTCCGCGCTGCTGAACGCCGCGCTGCAGGCCGCGTACTTCATCGTCGGCGTCCGCGCCGCCGGCCTGGCCGCCGGCCCGATGACCGGCGCCGACTTCGGCGGCATCCAGAAGGAGTTCCTGGACGCCGACCACACCCCGCTGATGATCGTCAACATCGGCAAGCCGGGCGAGGACGCCGTCGGTTTCCCGCGCTCCCCGCGCCTGGAGTTCGACCAGGTCATCACCACCGTCTGAGTGCGGACGGCGCCCGCCGCCGTACGCGAAGAGGCCGCGCACCCCGGGATTCCGGGGTGCGCGGCCTCTTCGGCGTACGCGTCGCGCCGTCGCCGCGGAGACGGCCGGGCCCGGCGGCAGGCGCCCGCACAGGGCGCCGCCGCGGTTGCCGGCGCTACCCGCCGGCCGCGGCGCCCTGCTTGAACTCCAGGGCCGACGCCATCGCGCCGAGCTGCTCGAAGGAGGCCGTACCGGTCACCACCGTGACGAAGCCCTGGTCCTGCTTGACGAGGGCGTCGTACTTCTCGCCCTCCCAGCGCTCCCAGGCCGCGTCGCCGACCTGCTGCGTCTGCCCGGTGGCCTTCGCCTGCTGGGTGACCCGGCCCAGGTACTTCACGGAGACGTCGGTGGACTGTTCCAGCGCCACGTACTCCTGCTTCGGGTCCAGGAAGCCCAGGTGCCAGGCGTCGGCGTTCTTGCGTTCGTACGTCACCGAGGTCGCGCGCCACTCCGCCGGGAGCCCGACGGGGACCGCCAAGGGGTACGGGGCCGCACGGCGCGCCGTGATCGTCTCCACCCGGTAGTCGACCGTGCGCGTCGGATCGGCCTTCTCGTCATGGGGGATGAAGAGATAGATCCCCGCCACGACGAGGCCGATCACCCCCAGCGACCGGACCATGTCCCAGACCGTCTGCTTGCCTTTCATACCTGCCACGGGACCATCGTCCCGCATGGCCGGCGGCGATCACCGCCGGGGTGGCCCCGAGCGGGCGCGCGCCGGGGGGCCCGGCGGGCGGGAGCGGGCCACAAGACGTCCGCACTGGCCAATCGGCTGACCGATATCCCGCTCATACGTGCCCCGGCCTGCTCAATATGTCGACGTACCGATAGAGTTCGGACACCCTCACATCCCGGCCGTCGTCGTACAGAAAGGTGCGCTCCGATGACCGAGCACAACCTGCCGCCCCAGCTCGAAGTCTCTCCCGAAGCTCCCGACCGCAACCTCGCCCTGGAACTGGTCCGGGTCACCGAGGCCGCCGCCATGGCCGCGGGCCGGTGGGTCGGCCGCGGTGACAAGCTCGGCGCGGACGGCGCCGCGGTCAACGCCATGCGGACCCTGATCTCCACCGTGTCGATGAACGGCGTCGTCGTCATCGGCGAGGGGGAGAAGGACGAAGCCCCCATGCTCTTCAACGGCGAGCGGGTCGGCGACGGCACCGGCGCCGAGGTCGACATCGCCGTGGACCCGATCGACGGCACCACCCTGAACGCCAAGGGCATGCCGAACGCGATCGCCGTCCTGGCCGCCGCCGACCGCGGCACCATGTTCGACCCGTCGGCCGTCTTCTACATGGAGAAGCTGGTCACCGGACCGGAGGCCGCCGACTTCGTCGACATCAACGCCCCCGCCTCCGTCAACATCCGGCGCGTCGCGAAGGCCAAGAACATGGCCGTCGAGGACGTCACCGTGGTCATCCTGGACCGCCCGCGCCACGAGGGCATCGTCAAGGAGATCCGCGAGACCGGCGCCCGCATCAAGTTCATCTCGGACGGCGACGTCGCGGGCTCGGTCATGGCGGTGCGCGAGGGCACCGGCGTGGACCTGCTCCTCGGCATCGGCGGCACCCCCGAGGGCATCATCTCGGCGTGCGCCATAAAGTGCCTCGGCGGCACGATCCAGGGCAAGCTGTGGCCCAAGGACGAGGCCGAGCGCCAGAAGGCGATCGACGCGGGCCACGACCTGGACCGGGTCCTGCACACGAACGACCTGGTGTCCGGCGAGAACGTCTTCTTCGTCGCCACCGGCATCACGGACGGCGAGCTGCTGCGCGGCGTCCACTACCGCTCCGAGACCGCGACGACGTCCTCGCTGGTCATGCGCTCGAAGTCGGGCACGATCCGGCAGATCGACTCGACGCACCGGCTGTCCAAGCTGCGTGCGTACAGCGCGATCGACTTCGACCGGGCGCAGTAGACCCGCGGGAAGCAACGGAACGCGACAGCGAGAGGGGGGGGGGCCCCGGGGGGGGGGGGGCCCCCCCCCCCGGGGGGGGGGGGGGGGGGGCGGGGGGGGGGGGGGCGGCGGGGGGGGGGGGGGGGGGGGGGGCGGCGGGGGGGGGGGGGGGGGGGGGGTCAGG
>NZ_JBHXSY010000003.1:0-30842 GCF_042715295.1 Streptomyces sp. NPDC058701
GCCGCCCCCGCCCCCGGGGGGGGGCGGCCCCCCCCCCCCCCCGCGCCCCCCCCCCCCCCCCCCCCCCCCCGGGGGGCGCCCCCCCCCCCCCCCGGCCCCCCCCGGCCCCCCCCGCACGCCCCTCCCGGCGTTCGACGCCGGGCTAGGCGGTGCCCGTCATCCGGGCGAAGACGACCACGTTGCTGTCGTAGTAGTTCTTCTTCGGATCGAAGTCGCCGCCGCAGGTGACCAGCCGCAAGCCCGCGTGGTCGAGGTTCTTGTAGACCTCCAGCGTGGGGAACTCGGCCTTCGGGTACTCGGCGACCCGGTTCACCGTGAAGGTGACCGTCTTGTTGTCCCGCCGGGTCACCTTGATCGTGTCGCCTGCCTTCATCGTCTTCAGCTTCTCGAACACGGCCGACGAGCCGTTCCAGGTGACGTGGCCCGCGATCACGGCCGGCCCCTGGGAACCGGGGGTCGGTCCCGGTTCATACCAGCCCGCGAGACCCGGGTCCTTCGGGGTCTCCATGGTTCCGTCCGCGTTCTGCCGCAGCGTCTCCAGGGAGCTGGAGACGCCGAGCGACGGGATCGAGATCTTCTGCGGTTCCGACCGGGCCAGCGCGGGCTTGACCTGCGCCCCCGCGTCCGCACTGCTGTGCGCCCCGGCTCCGGGCGACGCACTGCGCCCCGGAGACACCTCCCCGGCCGGGGCGTCCGCCCCGGCGCCGGCGGCCGGCGCTCCGCCCGGCCGGGACTGCCCCTGCGGGGTGGAGGGCGCCGCCGGGTCCTGGCCGGAGCACCCGGCGAGGAGGAGGGTGGCGAGCGCGGCGGCGGTCAGCGGGCCCGCGGCCCGGCCGCGGGGCCGCGCGGCCGGCACACCGGGCGGGCGCAGGCGGGGGGCGGCGGGCTTCACGCGGCGCCGCCGGTGGTGTTCTTGCGTACGGGGACGGCGCTGACCCGCCTGCGTGCGGCGGTCACCGCGCCGAACGCCGCCACGGACAGGGCGATGGCGGCTCCGGCCATCGTGGCCGTCGGCGCCGACGCACCCTGCGGGGCGCTGCCGCCGGTCTCGATGCCGCCGACCGGGATGGAGCCCACGGCCGCGCCCTTGACCTCTCCGCAGTTGGTGGGAGCCGTGGCCTCCTGCGGCAGCTTCGGGTCGAGCTCGCTCTTGCCGGCGCCCTCGAAGTCGTACTTGTCGTTGTTGTTGCGGTCGATCCCGTGCTGCACGACGTGCAGGTTCTTGATGCTGTCGACGACGTCCTGGCCGACGGGGATCGTGCGCTTGTAGGAGATCTTGCCCTGCTTGTCGGCGACGGGCATGCGGTCCACGGCGAGACCGCTGGCCGCCTCGGTGCTTCCGGACGTGGTGAGGGAGATGTTGATGTCGCCGTAGTCGACCGTGGCCTCGGTGTTGTTGAGGATCCCGTCGCCGTTGGTGTCGTCGCTGGCGTCCGGGCAGTGGAAGTCGTGGGCCTTGGTGGACCCGTGCAGGTGCTGGGCCGACGGCTGACCGGGCACCATCCCCTCGGACTCGATCTGCACGGTGAGCTGCCGGCCCTTGAGGCTGAGCATGACGGTCCCCTTGGCCCCGGACCCGTTCAGCTGCGCCAGGTCGATCTGGTACGCCTTCCCCGCGTCCGCGAGGGCCGGGCCGGAGAGGCCAACGGTCAGGAACACGGCGGCGGGTACGGCGGCGAGCACCACGAGGCGGCCGGTGCGCTTGACTATCACATTCGCTCCTGTTCCATGGATTCCCGTAGGGGGAATCGCAGATCGTGCGGGGTGGAAATGAGTCCCCGGAAAGGGCCTCGCTACTTCTTCGGGGTGCCAACGCCCTTGGATTGGTGTTTCTTTGAAGAATCTTTCGCGTGTTCACAAGTCTGCGGCCGGGCCCGGTACGAGGTTGCACCCTCGAGGGTCGAAAACACGCTGGGCAGGCGCGCGAATTCACTCGGCGGACGCCGTGGATTCGCTCGCGACGCGGCCGGAAAGGCGGCAGGCGAATACGTCCGGCCGTCCGTGAATTCCGCGGACTCCACAGGGAGCCGCCCTGCCGGACAGCCGCTCGTGCGGACGCCGCGGGGAATGTCGTGAGCCGGTGGGACGACCCCTGTCAGGCGGCCGCCCTCATCGCGGCCGGCAGCGGTCCGCCGGTCATCCAGACGCGTGACATCTCGTCCGCCAGCACGGGCGAACGGGCTGCCTCGCAGAGCATTTCCGAGAGCACGAGGAGCGCCCGCGCGGTGCACTTCGGGTCGGTGTTGCGGTGCAGCCAGATGACCGCGTTGACCATGGACCGGCGGCCCAGCGGCAGGCCCGTGCGACCCGCGTCGGCCGCTGCCTCCAGGGAGCGGCCCCCGCCGAACGGCAGGGCCTCCGCCCTACGGACGCCGGGTGGGGCGACCGAGTCCCGCACGTGGCGGAAATGGGCTTCCGGCGGAGCCTGCCCGTCTTCGAAGGTGTTGCGGAACCCCACGATGCGTATCCCTGGATTGTGCACCCGCAGTTCGATGTAGAGCTCGACGAAGAGGCCTCTCTGCTGCATGCGCACGGGGAGGTATCGAACTCTCGCCACCCCGCCCCCCGCATTGCTCGCAAAGGACCGGGCTTCCGCCGCTCTGGATCGGATGGCCGACGCGAGGAGTCGGTACTCCTCCACGGAGGCGCACTCCACGGAAAACGAAACGGGGTTCAGCGTGACGGCGCGCATCAGGTGGCGGCGCCGGAACTCGGACTCCCCAAAGGGAAATCGGCCGCAATCGGTTCGGTCCTGCCGCACTCACGCACGGAACATCCACCGCCTTCCGCAGGGACCCGGTCGTCGACGGCTGACACCGTTCGCTTCGCCGGGACTGGTTCGCTGCGGTCCTTTGTAGTCGTCGGCGCGGCGGCGGAACGAATACTTGGCCTCTGATGCCAAAAACTCATCACGGTTCGGCAACGGAGGGGGTCCCGGCACAGCACGAGGGGGCGCGAGCCGTTCACCGGCCCGCGCCCCCTCGTCCGTCGGGCCCTCGGTTACGGCGCCCCGAAGGTCAGCGTCAGCCGCGGGGTCCCCTCGCCGGCCTGGGCCTCCGAGGACCACAGCCACAGCGCGTCCGTACCGGTGCTGGTCAGCGCCAGCCCGTAACCGGTGCCGAGCGCGGCCGCCACGGTCGAGGTGTTCAGCCCGGTGGAGTGCACCGCCGAGCCGTCCGGAACGCCCGCGAAGGTGCCGAGCGCCGTACCGCCCAGGGCCGGGCGGTTGGTGTACGTGGTGCCCGTCTCGGTCCACGCGCCGGTGACCGGGACCACCGACACGGTGTCCGTGGTGCCGGCGCAGCCCATCGTGCTCGTCTTCACGCCGAGGACGGCCGACTTGAGCACCGTGCCCGCGGGCGCCGCGGGCAGGTCGAAGCGAAGGTAGCTCGCGTAGAACGAGCTGCCGCGCACGGCGAGCGAGCCGGAGGTCCCGTAGTTGGTGCCGGGCGCGCCGGCATTGGCGTAGGTGTCCTCGGAGGCGGTCACCTCCACGACCGAGTCGGCCGGGGCGGAGGCGAGGGCGAAGTGGTTCTGTACCTGCGCCGCACTCAGGACGGTCGGGTAGACGGCGGTCTCGTCGAGCCGCCCCGCCCAGAAGTCGCTGGTCGGCCGGTCCGGCCAGCCGCCCAGGTTGTCGCCGCCGGCGTGCCAGTAGCCCGAGAAGTTCTCGTGCGCGGTGACGTTGAGGGTGCCCTTCTGGACGCCGTCCACGTACAGGGTCATCCCGCCCGGCCCCTGGGTCGCGACGACGTGGTGCCAGGCGTTGTCGTTGTAGGCGGCGCTGGTGGTGACGGTGCGGGTGGCCCCGGTGTAGACGCCGAAGACCAGCCGGCCGTCGTTGGTCATGTAGACGTGCTTGTCGTACTGGCTGCTCGCCCGGTCCTGGTTGTTCCCGAAGCCGACGAGCTTGCCGCCGCGGGTGGTGTTCGTACGGAACCAGGTCTCGACGCTGTACGTGCTGCCCACCGTCTGGCGCTTGTCGCCGTACACCTGGGCGTCCGTGCCGTCGAAGCCGATCGCCGTACCGGCGCCGGTGACGGCCCCGGGCGTCTGGCGCAGGGCCGGGCCGTTCAGGTGCACGCCCGCCTGGTTGCCGTTGACCGAGGAGTCGGCGGCGAAGGACGGGGCGGACTCGTCGTAGCGCCAGAACTGCTGGGCCCCGTCGGCCCGGACCTGGTTCGGGTAGCCGTCCACCGAGGTGGGCACCGTCACGCTCGCCGTGCCCGACAGGGCGCTGGCGTTCCCGGCCGCGTCGGTGGCCGTGACGCGGTAGGTGTACGCCTGGCCCGGCGAGACGGTGGTGTCGGTCCACGAGGCCTGCGGGCGCCGGAAGAACAGCGAGTCGGCGTGGACGGTGGCGATCGGAGTGGCCGCGCCGTTGCGGTAGACCTTGTACGTCAGGGCGCTGTCGTCCAGGTCGAGGCTGGTGCGCCAGCGGACCTGGGCCTCGCCGGGTGCGAAGCTGACCGCGCTGGCCACCGGAACGGTGGGCGCGCCCGTGTCCCCGGTGGAGGCGAAGCGGGTCAGGCTCTGTTGCGCGCCCCCGTTGACGGTGGTGAACTCGCCGCCGACCCACAGGTACTGGACACCGCTCTTGGAACCGACCGCCATGACGCGCGGGCCGATGCCCTCGCCGATGCCGTCGTTGGTGTCGGGCGCCCAGCCCAGCTTGCCGGTGCCGGTGGTCGGCTGCGCGAGCAGGTGGTGGCGCTGGCCGTCGGGGAACTCTCCGACGCTGGAGCAGTCGTGGGCGTGCGAGGCGCTGTAGAGCACGCTTTGGTACGGGAGCACCGCCTGGGTCGCGCCGAGGCAGGTGTCGCGCCAGCGCTGGCGGAGGTCGCCGAGGTTGAGGGCGATGCGGCCGTCGAAGACGCCGCCGCCGGTTCCCTCGTTGGCGGTGTAGAAGCCGGTCTCGTCGGTGGCGATGTCCTTGACCACCGAGTTGTTCTCGATGAAGCCGGGGTAGGACGTGGCGAGCGCGCCGGTGGTGGAGTCGACGACGGCCAGCGCGTGCGTGTTCACGCCGTTGACGGTGAAGAAGTCCCCCCCGAGGATGACCTTGCTTCCGTCGGGGGTGACCTCGACGGCCCGGCCGGGCTCGTCTGCGTGGGCGGTGAAGGGGCGCAGCGCCCCGTTGTCCGCGTCGACCGCGGCGAAGCGTTCGCGCTGCTGGCCGGCGACGGTGAGGAAGTCGCCGCCCGCGTAGACGGTGTCGCCGGTGACGGCCAGGGCGCGGACGGTGGCGGCGAACGCCGGGCGGAAGCCGGTCTTCACGGTGCAGGTCGCCACGTCGATCGCGACGAGACTGGACACGGGGGTGCCGTTCACGGCCCCGAAGTAGCCGCCCGCGTACAGGGTCTGCTGGTCGGGCGAGAGGGTGAGCGCGCGGACGGTGGCGGTGCCACCCCCGACGGTGAAGGACAGGGTGCAGGCGGTCGGAGCGCCGGTCGCGGCGTCGAGCGCGACGAAGTTCACGGCGGACTGCTCGCTGCCGGCGCCGCCCGCGGGCGGGCGTACGGCGGAGAAGGTGCCGCCCACGAAGACCTTGCCGCCGGCTTCGGCGAGGGCCCAGACGACTCCGTTGGGCTGCCAGGTCGGCAGTGCGTCGGCGGTGAAGGCGACGGGCGGGGTGATCGCCGCCGCCTGCTGCACGAGGCCGAGCCCCATGCTCGCGCCGGTGGCGGCAAGGGACAGGGCGAGGGCGGCCGCCAGGCCTCTGGATCTACGCATGAACCCCCCAGTTCGGTGGTGCGCTACGGCCGTGTCATGCGCGGCCGGGTGAGTCATGGCCTGAAACAGCCGTCAGCTGTCCACAACCATGCGTACGGCCGCACCCTAGGGCGGATCGCCGCTCGGTTCACCCCACTTGGCACATCGGATGCCGAATCGCTCCGGAACGCCCGCGGCGGCGGCCGCGCCCGTCGGTGGTGGGCGCGCCCGGCCGGGCGGGAGCCGTCGGGGCACACCCCGTTTGCGGGTCCCGGCGTCCCGGTCCGGAAGAGGGGGACGGAAGGAGTGCGAAAAGGGGTGATTCGTCGCGGCACGATCCGGATCGCGTCAACCGGAACCCGTCGGCGCCACCCGTTTACCCCCGTCACCCTGGCGAAAGCACCACGCACCGGGCCCGGGCCCCTCTACCGTGCCCCTGGGGGGACGGGCACGGCACCGGAGGTGGGGCTGATGGACGACGAAGAAGACATGCGGTTGGCGAGGATGACGCCGGAGATCTCCCGCCGCACCCTCATGATGCTGCGCGGCCTCGCGGGGCTGGAGCCGCCGGAGCAGGTGCCCGAGGACGCCATGATCGTCGCCGACGCGATCCTGGCCGAGCACGGCACGGACGGCCTGCGCGTGCTGGTGATGACGCTCGCGGCCTGGGCCACGGCGCAGATCGAGAACGTCGCGGAGCTGAGCGGGCGCAGCCATGAGGCGGTGCTGGACGCGGTCGAGCTGGCCTGCCTGGAGGCGAGCGCCGAGGACTAAGCCGTCTCTTTCGGATCCTGTCGACCCGGCACGATCCGATGGGGACCGCCGGGCCTGGGCGCCGGGCAGACCGGCGGGCCCGTACGACGCCCCGGCGCGGCGGCCCCGGCGACCCGCGCGGGGGCGCCGAGAGAGTACCGGGGGAAGAAGCGGTGCGCGACCGCTCACGATCGGGCGGGTGTCGGCGACACTGGGATGAGCAGGAGCCACCGGGGGGTCGTGATCGGAGGCCGTCGTGAGCACACCTTCTCCCATCCGGATCGCCGCCGTCCTGTCCACCGAGCACCGCGGACGGCTGATGTCGCAGGCCCGGGAGGTCCATTTCCGGGAGGGCGCGCGGATCTTCGACGAGGGCTCCCGGGCGGAGTCCTTCTGGATCGTGCGCTCCGGAACCGTGACCCTGGAGATCCCGGTGCCCGGCCGCCGGCCCGCGTCCGTGGAGAACCTCGGCCCCGGTGAGCTGGTGGGCTGGTCGTGGCTGTTCCCGCCGTACGTGTGGCAGCTGGGCGCCGAGGCGATGACCCCGGTGCGCGCGTACGAGTTCGACGGCCCCCGCGTGCGGATGCTGATGGACGCCGATCCCGCGTTCGGGTCAGCGGTGGGGCACTGGGTCGGGCGCGTGCTCGCCCTCCGGCTGCACCAGACCCGTACCCGCCTCCTCGACCTGTACGCACCCCACACCGCGGCCCGCTGACCAGCCGGGCCCGCGCCGTCGCGGTGCGCCCGGCCCGGAAGCCGCCGACCGGCCCCGCACCCGGTCCCCCGGCGGCTTCCGGCATGTTCCGGGAAGGTTCCGGGAGGGTTTCGGGAGGGTCCACACATCGGTGTTCGGCCGATTCGGGGGGCTGTTCCCGTACAGGTCAGTCGACCCGCACCCGCTGCGGTCTGCGGTCATCCGTACACGATCGGTGACGAGAAATGGGGGTGCGAACGGGCGTTCGCGGTCCGCGTGGGCAAGACTCTGTCCGCTATCCGAAACACCAACCCAAGGGAGTGTTCGAAATGCGGTCCATCGCAAGGGGTCTCGGGCTCGGTTCCGCCGCCATGGCGCTCACCGCGTTCACCGCGCTGGCCTGGCCGGGAGCGGCCGACGCCGCCCCGGCCGGCACGGCGAGCCTGTACGCCCCGTCCGCGCTCGTGCTCAGCGTGACGGCCGGGGAGGACGCCGACGCCGGTACGGTACTGCGGGCGGTGACCCTCGTCTGCGCGCCGACGCCCGGCGGGACGCACCCGGACCCGGCCGCCGCGTGTGCCGAATTACGCGCCAACAGCCCGGAGTTGGACGCGCTCGCCACGCCCGCCCCGGGCACCGCGTGTACCCGGGAGTGGAATCCGATGACGGTCACGGCCGACGGGGTGTGGGAGGGCCGCCGGATGAGCTACGCGTACACCTTCGGGAACCCGTGCGGCCTGGACCACGCCACCGGCGCGCTGTTCGGCTTCTGAGCCGGCGCGTCCCGGAGTACTGATCACGCGGCACCCCGGAGTGCGACCCCGTGTCACCCCGGTGAGCCTGGCGGCGCCGTGCGACCGCCGTCCGGCTCGCCGGGGGCGCAGGGACTCACAGGGGCGTTCCGCCGTCCATGTTGAAGGCGTGACCGGTCCGGAACAGCCGCTTGGCGAAGTAGTGGCCGTGCTCGGCGGCCATCCGGAACCACGGCTCCGACGCGCGCATCCCGTCCCGCTGTTCGACGAGCCGGGCCATCTCCCACATCGACTCCACGTCCCCCTGGTCGACGGCGGACCGCAACAGCCGCTCCGCCTCGGTGAAGTCGCCGCCGATCTTCCGCAGCAGTGCGACCGCGCGCATCGCCCGGGGGTCACCGGCGGCCGCCGCGGCCTCCGCCTCCTCGACGGTGGCGAACTTGTTCCGGTTGCGCCGCCATCCCAGGAGCAGGAGGGCGATGCCCACGGCCCACACCGCCCAGCTCGCGTCGGTCAGTCCCGGACTGTCGTTGACCCAGCCGAGCACGCTCAGGAGTGCGGCGACGAGCAGTAACGCGTACGACATGGGTTCCCCCCGGAACGCCGACGACGAGGCACCGCGCAGACTAGGGCAACGACCCCGCGTTGTCAGCCCAGTTCGAGGCTCGTGACGCCGTAGACCCCGGCGAGGTCGGCGTCGGGCGCGGGGCCCGTGTACATCCGCGCCGTCTCGAAGACCGGTACGAGCCCGAGGCCCGCCAGGAGTCCGGCGGCGCCCGGGTTCGCGTCCGGAACGTCCACGGAGATCCGACCGTCGGGGGCGTGCCGGGCGAGCCCGCGCAGCAGCGCGGCCGCGACGTCGGGGCCGTCGGCGTACAGGGGGCCGACCCGGGAGGGCCCGGCGGACGGACGGACCACGCCGAGGCCCGCGATCCGTCCGTCGCGGACGGCGGCCAGCGCGGTCCGGCCGGGCAACGCGGTCCAGAGCGACAGGAAGGCGTCGCGGGACGCCGGGAAGAAGCGGCGGTCGTAGGCGGCGAGTTGCGCGAAGGGGAGCGACCCCGCGTGGACCAGCTCGACGCCGGCGGGGACGCGGGGGACCCCGGCCCCGCCGGACACCCCGGCCCCGCCGGACAGCAGCGCTCCCCCGGGCTCCACGACCCCCCAGGGCACCCCTTCCAGCCGGGTGTTGTTCCACGCCGGACGGAACCCGGACCTTCGGTAGTTGTCCTGCTGGGCCACGACCCCGTCGAGGCCGACGAGCCGCCCGCGGAGCCGTTCCATGCCGGCGCGCCACAACCGGATCCCGTACCCCTGGCCGCGGAAGGCGGGACGGGCGATGTAGAAGCCGATGAAGCCGAAGTCGGATCCGTAGCGCACCGCGGAGATGCAGGCCACCGGTTCGCCGCCGACGCGGCCGACGAGGAAGCCCTCCGGGTCGGCGGCCGCGAACGCGAACCGGTCCGAGTCCCCCGGGTTCCATCCCTCCTCCTCGGCCCAGACCCGCATCAGTTCCATGTCGGCGGCGCCGGCGCCGCCGATCTCGCATCCCGTTCCCGTCATGTCCGGTGTTGTACCAGACGCCGGAAGGGCGCGCAGCGGGGCCCAACCGGCCGTCAGCAGGCGGGCGAAGCCCATCCGGTCGGCGTCACCGGTGCCGTCCTGGACGCACCTGCCGGGCGGCACGGGTGCGCCGACCGGGCACTGGCCGGGTGGAGGCCGGCATCCGGCGCCTGCGGTGAGGTCAGTCGAACAGGTCTTCCCGATCGGCCAGTTCGCGGTCGACCAGCTCCTGGACGGCGCTGCGCGTGGTCTCGCTGAGGCGTCGGGCGGCCTCCCGGCGGGCGACCAGACCCTCGGGCCGCGTCGGCGCCGGGATCGGCTCCCCGACGGTGATGGTCCAGTTGGACGGCAGCGGGAACGGGGTGGTGAGCGGGAAGTACGGCACGCCGAGGAGCCGGGCGAGGGTGGGCACCTCGCCGAGCTTGGGGCACGCCTCCTCCGCTCCGACGATCCCGACCGGTACCACGGGAGCTCCCGACCGGATGGCGGCGACCGCGAAGCCGGGGTTGAAGGGCCGCAGGCGGTACCGCTCGGTGAACGGTTTCTCCAGACCGGCGACGCCTTCCGGGTACATCCCGACGAGCCGTCCCGCGTTGAGGTGGTCGACGCCGGCCGTCGGGCCGATCGGGAGCGCGCCGTTGCGGCGCGCGTGCCGTCCCAGGATGGGTGTGCGGAAGACGAAGGGGGCCGCGAGGAAGCGCACGCGCCGGTCCAGGGCCCTGCCCAGGACCTTGTCCAGTACGAACGCGTCCAGGCCCCAGGCACCGGAGTGGTTGACGGCGATCACCGCGGGGCCCTCGGCCGGGATGTTCTCCAGGCCGAGCGCGACCACCCGGAAGTAGTCGTCGACCAGCCAGTCGAGGAGGCGGTCCCACGCCACCTCGCCGGCTTCGCCGAGCAGCCGCTTGGCGGAGTCGAGTTCCGCCCCGGCCGCCTTGATCATCTCAGCCACGCTGTCCCTCATGGTGGGACCTCACTCTCGCATCGCGCGTCACCGACGGGATGTCGACGGGACGGGTTCTGCCGGTTCAACGTCCGTGAGCGCTGTTGATCACGGGGTGATCGGGACGGCGCGGATGAAGTCGTCCGTTCGAGGGCAGGCGGACCCGACCACCCGGGTGAGGTCACCCGGGTGAGGTCCAGCCCGAGAACCACCTCGCGGCCCGCCGTACGTCGGCGGCCGCGTTCGCGCACCGGTCGGCGTGCGCGAGGAGGGCCGTCCGGAAGCGTTCGCCGGTTTCGCTCCCGTTCCAGCCGGTGTCGGCGGCGCAGGCGGAGAGCCGCTCCGCGTGGCGGTCCAGCCGGTCCGCTCCGACCCGTCCCCGCGCCCCGTACGCCGGGAGCCCGTCTCCGTACGCCTCCGCTGTCACGGTGGGACCGTCGGCCCCGACGAGGGCGACGGCAACGGACCCTGGACCGAGGCTGCCCGGCAGGCCGTCCGGGGCGAACCGCGGTGCGAGGAGGACGGGGCGCGCCTCCGCGGTGGCGCCGCGGACGACTTCCCGGCCCACGAGCACGGCGAAGCGCGCGGTGGCGCAGCCGGACGGGCTGCCGCACAGGGCCCACGCCGGATCGGCGGACTCCCCCGATGTCAGCGGCCCCAACAGCGCACGGTCGTAGAGGATTTCGTCCCCCGGGGCGATCGCCGCTCCGTCCGCGTCGAGCGGCGCACGGACCGGGTACACCGTGGCGGGCAGCGGAGGGTAGTGCTCCAGGGCGAGGTCCACCGCGGACTCCGGCGAGGTCACGTCGCCCGTGGCCGCGCCCGCGGCGAGCAGGGCCAGCGCCTGGAGTGCCGAGACGCTGGTGGCCGTCGACACCAGGGACAGTGCGTGCGCGACGGCCAGGTCCGTTTCCGGCGCGCCCTGGGACCGGGCCGCCAGCCGGCCGGCCAGGGAGCCCGGCTCGGGGTCGGCGAGGTACGGGGCGAGCCGCCGCCGCAGGGCCGCCGCCCGCTCCTCGTACGCACGGCTGCCCACGGCGCCCGTCGCGGCCCTGACCATCTCGCTCAGCAGGGTGTCCGCGGCCGCGCCGGCCCCCAGGACGACATGTCGGCTCAGCCGCAGCATGCCGGTGCGCCAGCCGTCCTCGTCCAGGGCGCCGTCCTCACGCCGGGCACCGAGCACCGCGTCCAGGTGCCCGCCCACCCGGGCGGTCAGCCCGGCGAGTTCCTCCTGCGTCAGCGCATCCCACGCCCCGGCCGGAACCACGTGCGGCGAGAGGCCGCAGCGGCGCCCGTCGGTGGCGAGACCGGACGCGGTGCCCAGCGCACCGGCCCCGGCGGCACGGGCCAGCAGGCCCTCCGCGTCCGCGCGGGTCAGCGGCACCACGAAGGTGCCGAAGGGCGTACGGAGCCGCACCGACCGCCCGTCCCGGCGGCCTTGCAGGTGTGTCATCAGCCGGCGCGCGAGCCCGGCGCTGGTGAGCGCGTCCAGACCCAAGGTCCGCGCGGGCAGGTCCGCCCACGGCAGGCCGCGGGCCACCAGTGCGGCGCTGAACAGAACGTTTTCCAGCGGCCGGGCCGTCTCGGGGCGCGGGGCAGCAGTGGCCGGGACGTCGTACGGGGTGGTCATCGGTCGGTCTCCCTCGTGGTCACGCGGTCACTTGTCGCGGAGCATGTACGGCTGGTTCCCCACGACGTCGCCGTCGTAGGCCGCGATCAGTTCGTTCACCCGGTCCCGGTGGTGTGTCATCTCCCCGCGCAGGGTGTCGGAGTACGCCTGCGGGGCGTGCGACAGCGGGTAGTCGTACGACTCGTCCAGCCAGGTCAGTTCGACCCAGTCGGCGGGGACGTCGTGGGGGGAGGCGGGGCCGCGTCCGTCGAGCATGGGGATCACGTCGTGCTTGTTGACCAGGCTGATCACCTGCGTGGTGTGGTCGGCGGGGCGCTTGTTGTCGATGGGAGAGCCCAGCGTGACCACGTGGGTGATCCGGTAGGTCGACGCCAGTTCCACGTCCATCGCCAGGTTCATGGCCGTCAGCCCGCCCAGGCTGTGTCCGACGAACATCACCTCGGACCCGGCCGGCGCCCCCGCCCGGCGCAGCAGCTTCCGCGCGGCGCGCGTGTAGGTCGTGTCGGAGCGCAGGCACCCGTCGAAGGCGCCGATCAGGTCCTGGGGGGTGCTGTTGCTCGGCAGCCCGAAGCTGGTACCGGGCAGCAGGAGCACGTACCTGACGTGGCCGTCGGTGCATGCGACGCGCCGCAGCAGCACCAGACCGTGATTGCCGAGCGTGCCGATGTCGTTGATGTAGCTGACGATGTCGTTGCAGGACGTGCGCAGGGCCTTCGCCAGGATGGAGTCGGGCTCGATCCGCTCCGCGCGTCCGGGACCGGGGTTGAGGAACCCGAGCACCGAACTGGGCAGTCCGAAGAAGGGATCCGTGGTCGGGACGCCGCCGGCGAGGGTCACCCACGAGAAGTCGTCATTGACCGGGTTCTCGTCGAGCAGTCCCAGCAACCCCAGGAGCTCCATGATCACGGGACTGACGGTCGTCAGGGCACGGGTCACGCCCAGCCGCTCGACGAGCGCGTGCAGGGCCCGCAGTGCCTCCCACCGGTTACCCCTCACCATGGCGTCGGTGAGCCGCCTCGCCAGTACGGAGTCGAGGTTCGGGTGCTCGACCACCGCCGCCTCGATCCTCAGCGCGAAGGCGTCCACGGCCATGGCCACCGCGGCCGGGCGGCGATAGGTCACGCTCCCCGCCATCCGGGCCAGCTCGCCGACGACTCCGCCGTTCGGACCGAACCCGAGCCCCGAAGGGCTGGTCAGCGCCTTGGCGCACGACACCGCCGTACCGACCGCCCACCCGGGGCGGCGCAGGCAGGCCAGGCCGAACCGCCAGCTGCTCAGCGCGCCCGTCAGATCCGCGCCGGCCCGCTTCGCGGTGAGGGCCGCATCCGCCAGCAGCACGGAGGCGGCGATCAGGAGCTCCGCCTCGGGCCGCCCCGTCGCGGAAGGCGCCCGGCCGGTCACGGCGTCCAGCGTGTCCACGGGCGGACCGGACTGCCCCGGAATGGACTGAGCTGCTTCGTCGACCACCTGATGAGGCGTCACGGTCTTCCCTCTCGTCGCTGTGCGGCGGCTCCGCCGCGATGCCCGGTTTCCGCCAGGCATCGTGGCACCGGCGCCGACCCGCTGCGCACACCCGAGGGGGCGACGGGCGACGGAGTGCGCCTGCCCGCCGCCGCCGGCGCACGCCCTGCGGCAGTGGGCCCCCCGATCCCACCGGGTGCTGGACGGACACGGCCGGGCCTGGCCCGCCGCGCATCCCTGTGCGACCCGGAGGATGAGAGAGAGGTCACCATGTTGACGCGTGCCGCCCCTGCCCCCGCCGGGCGCACGCGCGCTCTGCGGCCCGGACGACGGCGGCGCCGCCGGGGCTCCCGGCGCTCAAGGCCGCCGGGAAGCCGGCGGTTGCGACGGAGCCGACGGAGCCCGCAGGGGGAGCGGCCAGAGCCGGACGGTGTTGTCGTCACCGGCGGTGGCCAGCATCCGTCCGTCGGGGCTGAAGGCCGGCTGCACCGGGATCCCGCTTCCGAAGGTGCCGCTGAGCTCTACGGTGGTGGTACGGCTGCGTGTGGCGACGGACCACGACGCGAGTTTGACGGTGCGGTCGGACATGATGACGGCGGCGATGGTGCTGCCGTCCGGGCTGATTGCCGCCCGCTGGATGGCCTCCTGGTCAAGGACGGCGGTCGAGGCGCCGGCCGGGTCGGCCGGCTCCGTCAGGCGCAGCCCGTTCTTCCCCCTGCTCGCGGTGATGACGCCCCGTCCGTCGGGTGTGAACGCCACCGACTCCACTGCTCCGTCGAGGGTTTCGATCACGGCCGGGTCCTTGCCGGAGCCGGGGGTCCACAGCCGCAGCGCATGTCCCCGGCCTCTTTCGCCGCCGATGGCGAGGCTCTTCCCGTCGGGGCTGTGGGCCAGGACGTTCAGCCAGCCCCGGTCACCGGTCTGCGTGGCGGTGAGGGTGCCGGCGGCTGTGTCCCACATCAGGAGGTCGTCGTCACCGGAGACGGCGAGGGTTCTGCCGTCCGGGCTGAACGCGAGCACGTTGCCGATGGGGCCGTAGCGGTCGAGGGTGGAGCGGCTGGTGCGGGTCGCCACGTCCCAGAGTTCGGCCTTGGACGTACCGAGCGCCGTGCCGGTGGCGAGGGTCCTGCCGTCGGGGCTGAACAGGAGGTGCCGCACCTCCTCGGCCTTCGTGGCGAGGGTGGCGACAAGGGTGCGGGTGGTGGTGTCGCAGAGCCGGACGGTGCCGTCCTGGCAGCCCACGGCCAGGAGCCGTCCGTCGGGGCTGTAGGCCAGCGACATCACGGTGCTGTCGGCAACGGTGAGTGTGCTCCACACGTCGCCGCCCCGGTTCTTCGCGGACGGGGCGTCGCGGTCGGCGAACTGACGCACGGCGATGGCCGTCCCCGATGCCCCGGCCACGGCGGCCAATGCGCCCCACAGGACATGACGGCGGCGCGGCCCGGACGGCGCGAGGGCGGGGGCGGCCGGTGCCGCCGCGGTGGGGGCGCTCGCGAGAGCGGCCACGTCCGCGGGAACCGCCGGGGCCTGCACCCTCACGGTGGGGATGTGCCGCGCGGCCTCGGCGCCCGGCGCCGCCGACCGGGCGGCACCCCAGCCGCGCCAGCGTGCGCACGGCGTCAGGGCGCCGTTCCGGGTCCTTGGACAGCAGCTCGCCGAGCAGGGCCGCCAGGCCACCCGCCCGCACCGCCGGTGGCGCGGGCCGGGTCAACACGGCCGTGATGACCGCTGTCAGGGTCGCCCCCTCGAATGGCGGGCGTCCCTCGACCGCGGTGTACAGGGTCGCACCGAGCGCCCACATGTCCGCCGACGTTCCCACACGCCGGCCTTCCAACTGTTCCGGCGGCATGTATGGCGGAGTGCCGATGACGGCGTTCGTCCCCGTCAGATGCTGGGTCGCGTCCAGGATCCGGGCGATGCCGAAATCGGTGATGACCGGACTCTCACCGGCGAGCAGCACGTTGTCGGGCTTCAGATCGCGGTGGACCACCCCGGCGGCGGCCAGAGGATGGAACAACGGGACGGACCGCCCGCTGGTTCGGTCCCCTGTTCTGTGATCCTCGTCTCTGGCTGCCCACGGTGAGGGCGGCCCAACACCGGTGTGCGGTACAAACGTTCGGCGAGCCGACCCGGGTTCGCGGCGGCAGGTGCGCGCCTGGAAGGTGCCGCGTTCCGTGGTTCGCTTCGTGCACACCTGGGGTTGGCAGTATGAACCGTCCGCAACCCGCTCCCGTACCGCCTGCAGAAGTTGCGCGCCGCCGCACCCGCTGGGACCGCTACCGGGTCACGGGGCCGTTCTCCCCATCCGATCTCGCGAAGCTCTGGGGTCTCATCGGCGCCCTCGTGGGTGTCGCGTCGCTTCTCGGCTGGGCCCTGGACGTGAAGGGCGGCACGGTCATCGTGCTGCTGGTGCCCTACGTGTTCATGTGGTTCGACGCGCGGCGCGTCCTCTTCCAATTCGACTCCTCCGGTGTGCGCATCGGCAACGTCCGGTTGCCGTGGACCGATGTCACCGCCTTCGTCGTAGCCGAGTCGGCCGCGCTCGGGCCGCACGTACTGATCGGTGCGCGGCTGCGCGACGGTGTGGCCGTACCTGCCGGGGCCGAGGTGCTGCCACCCGATGTGTCGATGCCCGCATCGCTCCATGTGGCCGTCGAGCGCCGGAAGGTCGACCTGGGCGAGCTGACCGCCAAGACGCGGCGGTACGCGCCCGCGCACGTGCGGATCTTCGAGGTGGGAGCCTCGGAGGGCCCCTCGTCCTTGGGCGGGGACCCGTACGCGGACTCCGTTCGTCCGTACGCGCCCGGGCGGCAGCCGGACCCGGCCGTCGGCGCCCTCCGGCCTGCCCTGCCGGACGCCCACGGGCCGCGCTGGAGCCTCGTCACGGGTGCGATGCTGACCTGTGCCGCGGTGTGGGCGGTGCTCGCCGTCGCGATGCCCTTGCCGGCCATGCTCTTCGAGTACGAGGGCGGGAGCTCACAGGGCGGTGTCTTCCTGCTGACGGAGGACGTCCTGGGGCTGGACCTCTTCCCGGCCGCGGACCCTTGGAGCGGGCTGCTGACCTGGCCGTGGGTGCTCTCACTCCTTGGCATGCTCACCATCGCCTGCCGCGCCGTCCAGCCGCACGCGCGATATCGGCCCCTCAGGGTCGCGGGCCTTCTGTGCACCGTCGCCCTTCCGCTGGTGCTGCTCGGGAACGACCTGCTCTCGGCGGGCCGTGCCAGCAGCTTTGAACGCGGTTGGTGGCTGCTGCACCTTGCCGCGTTTCTGGGGCTGGGGGCGTTCGTCGCCATGGACCTGATGCTCACCCGGGGCCGTGTCGGCACGTCCTGACCGCCGACCGCCCCGCAATCCTTTCGATCAGCGACACAGGGGGAACCGTGAACACCCGCACCGTATGCGCCGTCCTCACCGCCACTGCCGCAGCACTCGTCCTCACCGGATGCTCCGGCACCAAGGAACTCTCCTACGGTGCCAAGGCGAAGAAGGACAATCTGGAGGTCAGTGTGGAACGCGTGGTCGCCGGGAGCTCCGACGACCTGTCCGTGCTCAAGGATGCGGCCCAGTATCAGGGCCGTACGCCGTACTACGTCCACTACCGCGTGACCAAGACCGACGCCGAGGACGTGAGCGGCCCCTCCTTCGACGTCACGGCGGACGGCGACCTGCTGACCCGGTTGAACATCATGAGTTCCTTCCCGCAACCCGTCGTGGGCGCGGACGGCAAGCTCAGCTACAAGGACACCCCCAAGTTCGACAAGTGCCTCGACGAGCACGACTCCGCCAAGTTCAAGCAGGCCCCGGCCGGCGAGAGCTACGAGGCCTGCTCCGTCTACCTCGCCGCATCGGGCTCCAGCACGGCGCCCGAGAAGGTCGAATGGGTCAAGGGTGGCCTGCTGCGGCGCAGCGACGACGAGGCGTTCGCCGTCTGGAAATGAGCCCGCCCCGTCGGGGCGCCGTTCGTCAGCCGCGGTCCGCTGCCGGACGGTCGACAGCGACGCCGCAGACGTTGGCGGGGCGCGGCGCGGGACCGTGAGGCCGTGCGTACGGGTTGCGCCTTCGTACCCGGGACAGGCTCGGGGAGGGTCGCGGCCCTGCCGACACCCGGCGTACGGCCTCCCGGGGCCGCGGCACGCAGGTCAGCCGGCGCAGATCACGTCGTCGAGCCGGATGGGGAGGGAGTCCAGGCGGACGTACGCGGTGAAGGTGTCGGTGGCGTCGGCCGACCAGTGGGCCGTGACGGTGGCCCAGCCGACGCCTGCCGACTGGGCCACGGTGACGGGGCCGATGCCGACGTCCAGCGGCCGGTTCTGCGAGCAGAGCAGGACGTCCACCTCCGGGGTGGCCGCCTGCTTGTCCTTCAGCACCTGCGAGACCCGGTACGCGCGGTCGTACGCGGTCGGTCCGTGGTCTCCGTAGAAGGAGGCGAGGAATCGGCTGATCTGGGTGGCGGTGTGGTGCCGCAGGTCCGACCGGTCCGGCGGGGCGGCGAGGGCGGGTCCGGAGGACACGGCCGCCGGCAGCGCGAGCAGGACGAGCAGCAGGGCGGTGCGGAGGCCGTACGGCATGAGTCTCATGTCCGGTTTGTAGCCCCCGGGGCGGGTCCGCCGGGAGGGGCGCGGCCCGAACTCACTCCTGTGGGGGGCGGGATTCACCGGAGCGCCCGGGAACCCGACTCCCGGGCGGGTAATGCGGTCGCGGGCGGCCGGGCCGCGTACGTAGGGTCGGCCCATGGGAAAGCCGCTCGTCGCCGTGTTCAGTGGGGCAGGGATGTCCACCGATTCCGGGATTCCGGACTACCGGGGCCCGCAGGGCCTGTGGAGGCGGGATCCCGGGGCCGAACAGCTCGTCACCTACGCCTCCTACATGGCCGATCCGGAAGTCCGGCGCCGGTCCTGGCTGATGCGGGCCGAGATCGCGGCGATCGGCGCGCGGCCCAACGCCGCGCACCTGGCGGTGGCGGAGCTGGAGCGCGGCGGGACCCCGGTGCGGGTCGTCACCCAGAACGTCGACGGGCTGCACCAGCTCGCCGGGGTTCCGGAGCGCAAGGTGTTCGAGCTGCACGGGACCGCCCGGTCGGTCGTGTGCACGGGCTGCGCCGCCCGGTCGGACATGGACGGGGCGCTGGCCCGGGTCGCGGCGGGGGAACCGGATCCCGGCTGTCGGGCCTGCGGCGGGATCCTGAAGGCGGCGACGGTGATGTTCGGCCAGCGGCTCGACCCGGAGGTGCTGGGGCGGGCGGTGGCGGTGGCGAAGGGGTGCCAGGTGTTCATCGCCGTCGGATCGACCCTCCAGGTCCAACCCGCCGCCTCGCTGGCCGGTATGGCCGCCGAGGCCGGCGCCCGGCTGATCATCGTGAACGCCGAGGAGACCCCGTACGACCCCCTCGCCGACGAAGTGATCCGCGAACCGATCGGCACGGCCCTCCCGGCCCTGCTGGCCCGCATCTCCTGACGCCCGCCCGTCGTGCCCGCGATCCGGCCGGCCCCGCGGTCCGTGCGTGCGCGGGACGCGGGGCGGGGGGTCAGACGGCGTCGGCGGCTCGGCGCATCTCCGCCACGTCGATCTTCTTCATCCGCATCATGGCGGCGGTGGCGCGGGCGGCCCGCTGCGGGTCCGGGTCGGCGATCAGCTCGACGGCTTCGACCGGGGCGACCTGCCACGAGAGCCCGAACCGGTCCTTGAGCCAGCCGCAGGGCCCCTCCTGTCCGCCGTCCCGGGTGAGCACCTCCCAGTAGTGGTCGGCCTCGGCCTGGTCGGCGCAGTTGATCTGGAAGGAGACGGCCTCCGTGAAGGGGAACTGCGGGCCGCCGTTGATGCCGATGAACTGCTGCCCGTTGATCTCGAACTCGACGACCATCACCGTGCCCGCCGGCCCGGGGCCCGCGTCCGTGTAGCGGCCGATCCGCCCGAGCTTCCCGTCCTTGAAGACGGAGAGGTAGAAGTCGGCCGCCTCCTCCGCGTTGCCGTCGAACCACAGGCACGTGGTGAAACCCTTGCTGGTCATGACGTCCTCCAGGCCGTTGCGCGGGCGGTGGGTACCCGTCCTCACATACAGACCGGCCCCGGGCCCGAATCTCATCGGTGGGCCCGGGGCCGGTCCGTGTCCAGCCTGGAATTCGCTCGTGCGGGTTACTTCCCGGTCGTCCCGGTGACGCCGAGCATGCGGTCGACGACCCGCTTCGTGGCCGAGCCGTCGTCGAGGTCGCAGAACTCGGCGCGGAACGCCGCCCGCGCCCCGGCGTACTCGGCCGCGACGGACTCCGCGTTGCGGACCGCCGCGATCAGGCTCGCCGAGTCCGGGAGCAGCGGACCGGGCGCCTTCTCCTCCAGGTCGAAGTTGAAGCCGCGCAGCGTGCCCCGGTAGTGCTCCAGGTCGTACGTGAAGAGCAGGATCGGCCGGTCGGTCACCGCGAAGTCGAAGATCGCGGACGAGTAGTCCGAGATCAGCACGTCGGCGACCAGCAGCAGGTCGGTGGCGTCGGGCCAGCGCGACACATCGATGACGAAGCCGTCACGGACGCCCTCGCGGACCTGCTCGCCCACGTTGTGGTGGCCGCGGACCAGCAGGACGTGGTCCTCGGCGAGCTCGCGACGGGCCTCGTCGAGGTCGATGTTCAGGTCGAGCTTGTAGCCGCCGGAGAAGCCCTCGCGGTTCTCCCGCCAGGTCGGCATGTACAGCACGACCTTCTTGCCCTCGGGCAGGCCGAGCCGGCGGCGCACCTCGGCGATCCGCTTCGGGTCGGGCGTGACCAGCGCGTCCGTGCGCGGGCTGCCGGACTCGACGACCTCGCCGGTGTAGCCGAGGGCGCGCTTGAGGATGGGGGTGGCGTACGAGCTCGGGGAGGCGAGCAGCGTCCACTGGGCACTGTCGTGCTCCAGGCCCTCCAGCACCTCGGGGCTCGTGTAGTAGTCGTGGACGTAGTCGTGGCCGATCTGCTTGATCGGGGTGCCGTGCCACGTCTGGACCACGGTCTGGCCGGAGCGGCGCAGGAAGTTCCGCGGCACGTTGGAGTTCACCACGTAGTAGCGGGCCCGGGCCAGCACGTCCCAGGACTCGACGCTGTCGTACTGGACGGCGCGGGCGGTCTCGGGGACCTCGGCGCGGCCGTCGCGGACGAGCCAGATGTGCTCCAGCTTCTCGCCGCGGCGCAGGAGTTCCTCGTGGATGGCGCGCGGCGAGTCGCCGGCCCCGTTCCCCTGGAACGTGTCGTAGACGACCATGTCCTTGACCGGGAGGGCGCGCTGCGCCGGGTAGGTCTCGTAACGGGCCACGCGCTGGGCGAAGTTGGAGCGGTCGTGCGGGCTGAGCAGCGGGTCGGAGACGAGCACCATGCGATCGTGGAAGCGGGCCTCCACGCGCATCCGCCGGCCCTGCACGGTGACCGGGTGGGGCCCGGCGAAGAGCAGGCCGGGGCCTATCTGCACCGGGGCGCCGCGGTCGACGCCGAGCAGGCCCGCGGTGGTTCCGCCCTGCGCGGCCGGGCGCAGGGTGGGCCACCAGCGGCCCTCGGGCAGCGTGGTGCGGCCCCCGTACGCCTCCGGGAGAGCGGGGACGAAGGTGGTCTCGAAGGCGTCCCCGTCGCGGGTGACCGGGTAGCTGAACTCGACGCCGTGCACGTTGTGCAGGACCAGCTCGTACGGCTCGTCGGTCGGTGCGAGGAAGCGGCCCCGCAGGGTGATGGCGCCGTCCTTCGCGGTGACCCCGTCGACCAGCGGCGGCGAGGGCTGCGCGGAGAGGATCAGGTGGCCGGTGTTGCCGCGCTTTGCGTACAGGGAGCGGCCGGCGTCGCCGCCGGGCAGCGGGACGACGAGGCCGGTGAAGTCGCCGCGCTCGTCGTGGGCCAGCGGGTGCTCGGTGCCGTCGGCGCCGACCACCGTCAGGGTCCAGGGCTGCGGGCTCCACTCGCCGGGCAGGCACTCGGCGTCCGGGACGGCGGCGAGCCCGGCCAGCGGGACGCGCGCGGTGAAGGGCACCCGGCCGCCGGCGGCGGCGGAGGTCTCCAGCGGGAAGGACAGGGCGGTCGCGGTGATGGCGTGGACGGCCCGCAGGGTGGCGCCGGCGCCCACGTGGGCGGCGAGTTCGCCGACGATCTCCAGGGCGTCGTCACCGGCCGGGCGGACGTCCAGCGCGCGGGCGCGGACGGTCTCGACCTGGATGGTGAGGGATCCGGAGACGACCGGCAGGATGCGCACGTCGGGGGCGACCCAGTGCGCGGGCGGGTTCTGGCCGGTGTCGTGCTCGCCGCCCCGCAGGCGGGCGCGGTGCAGACCGCCGGCGCCGGTCACGGCGACGGAGGTGGTCCAGACGCCGTCGCGCCAGGTGCCGCCCGACTGGAAGATCGAGGGGTCGACGACCGCGGTGAAGCCGGCCCAGTCCGCGTGGCGCAGGGCGAGGTGCGGGGAGTTGACGGTGGCCATCGGGGAGGCGACCGTACGGGCGCTGACGACGGAGCGGCGGCGCTTGCCGCCCTCGCGGAACACCAGCATCTTGCGGGAGCCCAGGCGGCTTTCGGCGCCGAGGTGGCCCGGCAGGGCGTAGCCGCGCAGGAGCAGCTTGCCGTCGGCCCAGACGGCCTGCTCGAGGCGGCTGACGACGCGGCGCTCGCGCGGCCCGAGCGTGAGGATCTTGGGGGGCACGGGCGGGCGGCCCTGGAGGAAGGGGTAGTCCGCCTGCGGGCGGGCGAGGCCCTTGACCGGGACGCTGTAGTGGTAGTCCCGCTGGTGGTCCTGGAGGGCGATGAAGTCCTCGACGCGGCCTTCGCGGGCCAGGAACGCCTTCAGGCGGTCGGCCACGGTCAGGTCGGACCAGGGGCCGGTGCCGATCTCGCGGACGAGACCGCCGACCTCCTTGACGAACGCGTCGCGGAAGTCCTGACCGCCCTCGCCGACGTACTTGTAGATGAGCGGCAGTTCCTCGCTCAGCACGTTGTAGTCGTAGTCGCGCAGGTAACGGGCGTACTTGGCGCCCTCCTTGCCCTTGAGGGCCTCGCGGACCAGGCGCACGGAGGTCACGCGGTCGATCAGGGAGACCGGGTCGGTGGAGCGCTGGGTGATGGAGCGCTCGCCGGTCTCGCGGACACGCCAGTGGTAGACGCAGTCGCTGATGATGTCGACGCTGGACGCGAAGTAGTGCGCGGGGATGCTGACCGGGGCGTCCTCGTAGAGGATGCCCTCCGGGTACTGGAAGCCGTGCTCGTTCCAGAAGCTGCGCCGGTAGACCTTGTTCCACGCGGTGCGGTCGGTGACCAGCGCCGGGAACTTGGAGATGTGGGTCTTCAGCTGGGTCTTGGCGAACGCCGCCCGGTGACCCCAGGACTGCTGCATGCCGACGGAGCGGAAGCGCTTGACGTTGCCGCCCGCGAAGTCCGAACCCGTCTCGTCGAGGGCCGCGATGAGCCGCTCGTACGCGTACGTGGGCATGGTGTCGTCACTGTCGACGAAGGCCAGGTACTCACTGTCCTCGTGGGCGTGCCGCGCGCCCACGTTGCGGGCGGCGCCGAGGCCGGCGTTCTCCTGCATGACGACCCGGAAACGCTTGTCCCGCGCGGCGAACGCCTTCGCTATGACGGCACTGGTGTCCGTGGAACCGTCGTCGACGAGGATGGCCTCGAAGTCGGTGAAGGTCTGAGCTGCAAGGGACTCCAGGCACTCGTCGAGGTAGAGCTCGACGTTGTAGACGGGGACGACGATGCTCAAGCGCGGGGGCATGGGTGGCGAATTCTCCAGCGTTTTATGCTTTATCGATGATCGGCTGATTACAGCATCCTACTCTGTAACAGATTCATAAAATCCCACCATCTTGGACATATCCTGTCTGATCGCCGGGGCGGACGGCAAAGAATTAAGCCGCCCGCCACCTTGACGAAGGCCTCCGGAGCAGGTCCGGGAAGGGCTCGCGGGTCAGACCTCCAGCTCGTTCTCGATCTTCTTCAGCTGGTGGCGGGCCATCGCGAGGTTCGCCCGGCCCCGGTCGAGGGCCAGGTAGAGGAAGAAGCCCGTGGTGCCCCGGCCCTTCAGCAGCCGGATCAGGTGGTACTGCCCTCCGAGGGTGATCAGGATGTCCTCGATGTCGTCGTTCAGTCCGAGCATCTCCATCGTGCGGACCTTGGCGCGCACGACGTCGGTGTTTCCCGCGGCGGCGACGGACAGGTCCAGGTCCTTGCCGCCGCCGACGGTACCGAGGGCCATGCCGCTGCCGTAGTCGACGAGGGCGGCGCCGATCGCACCCTCGATCGTGGTGGTTGCTTCCTTGAGTGCGGTCTCCACGTTGGCCATGTGAAATTCCTCTTTCCTGTTCGCTGGTGAGCTGTTCCGGAGAGCACGGCTGTCGCAGTGCGGGTGTACGGAGGTTCGGGGCCGGACGGGCGTGGCGCCGCCGGTGTCGGGGCTACGTCGGCGGGCTACCGGGGCCGCGCCGTCCGAGGCTGTGGTCTATGAGGTCGGCTATGCGCAGGCTGGAGCGCCGGGCCTCCAGGTGGAGGCGCCCGACGTTCACGCGCGGCTCCGCGAGCAGGGTGAGCACCGCGGCCTCTCCCGCCGCGTACGTCGCCACGTATCCGTGTTCCCCGCGCACGAGCAGCTCGCGGAACGCCCCCTGGCCGGTGCTGTCGCTGAGCCGCTGGGCCACCCCGAGGGCGGCCGCGGTCAGGGCGGCCACGGTCTCGGCCTCGGTGGCGGCGCTGTCGTGCGCCAGCACGAGGCCGTCGACGCTCGCGGCGAGGGCGCCGGTGAGCTGGGGAACGCGGGCCCGGAGCCTGCGGAGCTCTGCGAGTATCTCGGCCTCCGCCTCGGCGGGCACCGTGCTCATGTCGGCCCTTCTCCTTTCGGACGGCCCTTCGGGCTGCCTCTCGGGCAGCCTGCGCTCGGAGCGGTCGGCGCGAAGGGCCGGTCGCAGCGGGAGCCTCACAGGCTTGCCTCCAGTGCGTCGCGTAACCGGCGGAGCAGTGCCACGTCCGGGGATTGGGCCTGGGTCATCCAGTCGGGCAGCGGTTCCGCGACCGGGGCGGGGGCCGCGGCGCGCGGGGTGTCGACGAGGCCGGCCGCCGCGAGGCGCCGTACGTCGAGGAGGGTGTGGAAGGCGGGCCGGCCCAGCACCCACGCGAGGTCGGCGGGGGTGCGGACGCCGTCGGCGTGGTGCAGCAGGAGGCGCTGGCGGGGGGTGACCGTCTGACCGGGCGCGGCGGCCCGGGGCACCACGGGCGCGGTGTCCAGCAGCGGGTAGGGCCAGACCGCGTCGAGCAGTTCCCGGCGGCGCCGGGTCTCGCGCTCCACGGCGGCGGCCGGGACGGAGCGCACGGAGCCGATCCAGTGGGTGGCCCCGCGGCGGAACCGGGAGGGGCCGCTGCCCGGGGACAGGGCGAAGAAGGCGGCGTCGAAGATCGCGGCGAGGTGGCAGATCTCCAGTTCGCCCCCCGCGAGCCCGCCGCTGTCCACGAGGAAGCGGGCGACCTGGCGGCGGGCGCCGGCCCGGTCCAGGGCCTCGCGCCAGCGCTCGGGGGCGAGGCCGCCGCCGGTGGTGAGCAGGACGTCGAGGCCGGGTGTGGCGGGGCTCTCCGCGTGGACTATGCGGCCGTCCTCCAGGAAGAGGGTGCCGCGGTCGCGGAGCAGGGCGCCGGTGGCGCGCTCGGCGGCGAGGCGGGTGAGGAGCGGGGAGACGGCGGTCATCGGGGCGGGCAGCGGCACCGGGGCGGGGGCGGTCATCTGAGCACCAGCTCCTCGGCCAGGCTGCGGAGTCTGTGCCGGGCGAGGGCGAGATTGCCCTCGGCGCGATCGAGCCAGAGGTGGAGGAAGACGCTGCTGTCGAAGCTGGTCTCGACGAAGCGGAGCACGTGGTAGCCGGTGCGCGTGGTGACGATCAGGTCTTCCACGGGCGGGCCGGGAGGTGCTCCGCCGCCGGATATCTGCTCGGACTCGGACGGTGCGAACGACTCGTACTCGGCGGCGGCCCGGGCCAGCTCGGCGGTCTCGGCGGCGGTGGTCTCGTGGTCGCCCACGGGCGAGTCCCCGGCGGTGCCGAGGGCCAGTCCGCTGCTCCAGTCGACCAGCGCGGCCCCCCGCGCACCAGGCAAGGCCATGGCTTCGAGCAGGCATTCGTCGATCCCGGGCACGCGGGCTCCCCTCCCGGCCGGACGTGCGGGGTGCACGGTCGTACGGCGCGACAGGAGGGAACCTACTCAACTTCCGCAGGGCGAAAAGGCGTTCTGGCATTTTCCGCTGGAACATGCGCCGAAGCGTGTAACAGCTTGGCCGGAACCCGTCGCCTTCTGATCAGGAAGCGAGCGGAAGATCGTCGGCGAGCCGGAACGACCCGCCCTCGTGCCGTACGTAGCCCTCGTGGCTGAGGGTGCGCAGCAGGTGGTAGACGGTGGGCAGCGGAATGCCGGTGATCCGCGCGAGGCGCTTGGCCGTCGCCCCGTTCTCCGCGTACATCGCTTCCACGAGGCGCAGCGCGCGCTGCACGGAACCGATCAGAGTGGGCGTGGTGTCCTTCTGGCTGTGTTCGGTGCGCATGAGTGGTCCCCCTGCTCCGGTACGAGGCCTGGCCGACCCATCAAAGTCCTTCACCGGCTCCAACACCAGCTGACTCGCGTAAACCTGAGCATAAGATCACCGCCGTCCGGCCCGCGCCTTCTGCTTCCGGGCACGGTAGGGCGCCCCTATGGCCCCTCTCTCCCCATCGAACTCCGATATCCCACGCGTCACTTACGCACCACCCTCCGGGAGGAGCCGCTCGGCCATCGCCCGGATGAGCCCCTCCACCGAGTAGGGCTCCAGCAGGGCGGGCACGGTCAGGTCGTCCACGATCAATCCCAGCATCGCGAGGTACAGCAGGACCACGCCCTGCCGGTCCCCCGGCAGGCCCGACTCCAGGTGCCAGGCCACGTTGGCCTCCAGCTCCGCCCCCTGGAACCCGGCCAGTTCGGCCTGGAGTTCGGGGCGCCGGGTGGCCTCCAGCCGCAGTTCCAGGGACGCGATGTGCACGCTCCGCTCGCGCCGCATCCGGTCCAGGAGCTGCCCGAGCAGCACCGTGGTGTCCAGCGGGCCGCCGAGGTCGGCCGGATCGGGGACCAGCCGCTCGCGCGTGCGGTGCAGGATCTGCACGAGGAGCTGCGCCCGGTGGGCGAAGTAGTTCGACGCGGTGCCCGTCGGCACGCCCGCCTCCGCGTCCACCGCGCGCAGCGTCAGTCCGCGCGAACCCTCGCGCGCCAGGACTTCGATCGCGGCGTCGAGCAGCGCGGCGCGGCGCTCCGGATTCTGGCGCATGGGTCGTCCTAGGTATCGGTGCCGCTGCGCGGCCCCCCGCGGAGAACCCCGGGCGCGGGGCCGCCGGTGGCGGCGCGCAGCGCGGTGAGCACTGCACGTGCAGTGCTCCGGTCACGGTAGCGGATGCACCGCGTCCCGGCCCTCCCCAGCGCCCCCTCCCCCGTGTCAGGCTGCCCGTCATGGAGCGGATCATCGAGGAGATACGCGAGGACCTGTCCCGCCGGCTCGCCGCGGCCGCGGACCGGCTCGCCGAGCGGACGCTGGCCGAGGATCCCGCCTACGCCGCCCTGCTCGGCCGGGCCGAACTGCGCGAGCGCATCCACCACAACCTCCGCCAGGCCGTCGACGGCCTGGTCCGCAGCTCCCGCGGTCTACCCGTCGAGCTGACCGACGCGCGGGCCACCGGGACGCTCCGGGCCGAGCAGGGGCTGCCGCTCGCCTCTCTGCTGCGCACCTACCGCCGGGGCGGGCGGCTGCTCTGGCTGACCCTCACCGAGGCGGTCACCGCGCACGACCGGGCCGCGCTCCCCCGGCTGCTGCCGGGCGCGACGGCCCTGTGGGACGTACTGGACCAGATGACGGACGCCGTCACCGAGTCGTACCGGACCACGGAAGCCGCCCGCGCCGACCGCGACCGGGAGCGCCGCGCGGCCCTGCTCGACGCGCTCCTGGACGGCGCGGCCGCCGTCGACGGGCCCGCGGCCTCCGAGGCGGCGGCCCAGCTGGGGCTCCCGGAACGGGGCCGTTTCGCCGTGGTCGTACTGGCCGCCGGGGGCGCGGACTCCGCGGGCCCGAGACCCGGGGCCGCCGGTGCGCCGCGCGTGCTGTGGCGGATCCGCGCCGACGGGGAGACCGGCTTGGTGCAGCTGGGCCACCACCCGCTGGAATCCGTACGGGACCTGCTGGCACCGCTCGGGGTGCGGGCGGGGGTCAGCCCGGTGGTGGGGGCTCCGGCCGAGGTGGCCCGGGCGCACCGGCTGGCGGCCCTGGCCCTGCGCACCGCCCCGGCGTCGGACGGCCCGCGCACCGCCCTGCTCGACGAGCGGCTGCCGGCGGCGCTGGTGGCCTCGCAGGCCGAACTCGCGGGCCGGCTCCGCCAGGTGGTGCTGGGTCCGGTCCTGGGGCTGCCCGCGGAGGACCGCCGGGTGCTGCTGACCACCCTCGGCACCTGGCTGGCCTGCCGGGGCTCGACGACGCACGCCGCCCAGCGGTTGTACTGCCACCGCAACACGGTCTCCAACCGGCTGCGCCGCCTGGAGCAGCTCACCGGCCGCGCGCTCTCCGACCCGGCGCACGTGGTGGAACTGGCCCTGGCCCACGCTGCGGTCGTCCAGCGGGGCGGCGCGGAGGGCGCGGCCTCCCGGCCCGGGCCGCCCGGCCACGGGCGCCGCGCGGGCGGCGGGCCGGCCTCCTGACACCGGCGGCCCCGGAAGGCGCCCGGCCCCCGCACGGGACCGGCGGCCCGGGCCCACTCAGTCCTTCTCGCGCACCCGCTCCGGCAGTCGGGCGGACTCCGACAGGTACGGCACGTCGATCACCGCCACGCCCGGCGTGAACAGCAGCCGCGCCTTGAGCCGCAGCGCGTTCTGGTTGTGCAGGGGCTGCTCCCACCAGTGGCCCACCACGTACTCGGGGATCACCACCGACAGCACGCCGGTGGCGTCGTCGGCCGCCCGTTCCTGTACGTACGCCAGGACCGGGCCCACCACCTCGCGGTACGGCGAGTGGAGGATCTTCAGGGCGATCCCGGGGTCGTGGGCGGCCCAGGCCTCGCGGAGCCGGGCGGCGTCCTCCTCGTCGGCCGCCACGGTGACCGCCGTCAGGCTGTCGGGGCGCAGGCCCTGCGCGTAGCCCAGCGCCTTGAGCGTGGGGGCCTGCACGGAGGCGACCAGTACCAGGACGTGGTGGCGGGCCGGCTTGCGCGGTCTGGCGCCGGGTGCGACGGCGACCTGCCGGGCGACCTGGTCGTAGTGGCGGCGCACGCCCTTCATGCCGAGGAAGAGCAGCGGCATGGCGATGACCACCAGCCAGGCTCCGTGCGTGAACTTGGTGAGGAGCACGATGACGAGGACCAGTGCGGTCATCACGGCGCCCACGGCGTTGATGGCGAGGCGGCGGTGAATGTGGACGCGCTCCTCGCGCGGGGTGCCGGGTGAGGCGAGTTCCCTGCGCCAGTGCCGGACCATGCCCGACTGGGAGAGGGTGAAGGAGACGAAGACACCGATGATGTAGAGCTGGATCAGGCGGGTCAGTTCGGCGTCGAAGGCGACGATGAGCGCGATGGCGGCGAGCGCGAGCAGCACGATGCCGTTGGAGTAGACGAGACGGTCACCGCGGTTGAAGAGCTGGCGGGGCGCGTACCGGTCCCGGGCCAGGATCGAGGCGAGCATCGGGAAGCCGTTGAAGGCGGTGTTCGCGGCGAGGATCAGCACGCCGGCGGTGACGGCCTGGAGCAGGTAGAAGAGGAAGTGCCAGCTCCCGAAGGTGGCCCGGCCGATCTGGGCGAGGGCGGTGGAGGTCGGGGTTCCGGGGGCGAGTCCCAGTTCGGTGGGGTCGGCGGCCACGTGCACCTGGTAGGACATGGCGAGGACGGTGATGCCGACGAACATCGTCACCGAGAGCACGCCCATCGCGGCGAGGGTGGTCGCCGCGTTCCTGGCCTTGGGCTTCTGGAACGCGGGTACGCCGTTGCTGATCGCCTCGACACCCGTGAGGGCCGTACAGCCGGAGGCGAAGGCGCGCATCGCGAGGAACACCAGGGCCAGGCCGGTGTAGGTGCCCTCCGGGGTGATGGGGAGGTCGGCGGATTCGGCGCGGATGGTCTCGCCGGTCGCCAGCCGGACGGCGGCGAACGCGAACATGACGTAGATGACGAGGACGAAGCCGTAGGTGGGGACGGCGAACACCCGCCCCGACTCCCGGACGCCGCGCAGGTTCATCAGGGTCAGCAGCGCGACGAAGGAGACCGAGAGCACCACTTCGTGGTCGTGCAGCGCGGGGACCGCGGAGGTGATGGCGGCGACGCCGGAGACGACGGAGACGGCGACGGTCATCACGTAGTCGACGAGCAGCGCGCTCGCGGCGGTGAGGGCGGCGGTGGGCCCGAGGTTCTCCGCACTGACGACGTACGCCCCGCCGCCGCCGGGGTACGCGTGGCAGGTCTGCCGGTAGGAGGCGATGACCACCACGAGGAGGAACACGATGGCGGCGGCCGCGTACCAGGTGAGGTGGAGCAGCGCGACTCCGCCGAGGGCGAGGATCAGCAGGATCTCCTCGGTGGCGTAGGCCACGGAGGAGAGCGGGTCGCTGCAGAAGATCGGCAGGGCGAGCCGTTTGGGCAGCAGCGTCTCGCCCAGGCGCGCGGTGTCCAGGGGCTCCCCGACCAGCACGCGTTTCGCATTGATACGCCTCATTCGAGGATGATCGTCCATGTGATTCCGGTTTACGGAGCTCTGTCGGCTGTGTCATGCCGCGAACCCGCCCCGGACCCGGCCAGTGGCGATCTTGAACCGGCACTGCGATGGTGATCGGGTACGGAAGGAGGACGGCCATGGACCTCTCTGTCTACCTGGCCTACGACTACCCGGTGCTGGGCGCGTTCTGGACCGTGATGTGGATCTTCCTGTGGGTCATGTGGCTGTTTCTGCTCTTCCGGATCATCGTGGACGTGTTCCGCGACCACGAGATGAGCGGCTGGCTCAAGGCCGTGTGGGTGCTGTTCCTGCTCCTCATCCCGTTCCTCGGTGTGCTGGTCTACGTGATCGCCCGGGGCAAGGACATGGGCAAGCGCGAGGTTCAGCACGCGCAGGAACGCCAGGACGCCTTCAACTCCTACATCCGGGAGACCGTGAAGGATCCCGGCCGGGCGGGCGCGGACGACCTGGTCCGGCTCTCCGAGCTGAAGGCGAAGGGCGACCTGAGCGAGGAGGAGTTCCAGAAGGCCAAGCAGAAGCTCCTCGGCTGACTCCACGACGCACGGGCCCGGTCCGGGAGCGGCGACCCCCGCTCCCCGACCGGGCCGCGCCACGCCGCGGCCCCCGTCACCACCCGGCGGCCGCGCGGCGGATG
>NZ_JBHXSY010000003.1:30852-49155 GCF_042715295.1 Streptomyces sp. NPDC058701
TCCAAGCCCCCAACCCCACCCCCCCCGGCGGCCCCCCCCACCCCGGGGCCCGGCCGGGGGCGGGGCGCCCGCCGCTCCCGGACCGGGCCGCGCCACGCCGCGGCCCCGTTCACATCCGGGCGGCCGCGCTGCGGATGGCCTCCCGGATGCGGAAGTAGGTACCGCAGCGGCAGATGTTGGCGATGGCGTCGATGTCCTCGTCGGTGGGCGCGGCGGTGCGCCGCAGCAGCGCGACGGCCGCCATGATCTGTCCGGGCTGGCAGAAGCCGCACTGGGCGACGTCCTGTTCGAGCCAGGCCTCCTGGACGGGGTGGAGGTCCTCCCCGTCAGCCAGCCCCTCGATCGTGGTCACGGTCTTCCCGGCGCAGGCCGAGACCGGCACGACGCACGGACGGACGTCGACGCCGTCGAGGTGGCTGGTGCACGCCTTGCAGACGTCCACGCCGCAGCCGTACTTCGGACCGTTGACGCCCAGCATGTCGCGGGCACCCACAGCAGGGGCAGGTCGTCGGGCGCGTCCACGGTGACGCTCCGCCCGTTGACGGTGAAGGTGTGCGAGGGCACGGCGTGACTCCTGGCTCCGGCTAGCGGGGGTAGGGGGTGAAATCGACGTCGAAGTCGAGGGGGAAGCTGCGCGGCTTGGAACCGGTGGCCCGGGCCCACGCGTTGGCGATGGCGCCCACGGCCGCGGGGACCCCCAGCTCGCCCGCTCCGCCCGGCTCCTCGCCGGTGGCCGGCAGCACGAAGACCCGCACGTCCAGCGGGGTGTCGCGCTGCTGAGCCCAGTGGAACTGGCTGTAACTGCCTTCCAGCGGGAGCCCCTTGTCCAGGTGCAGCCCGGCCCGCAGGGTGGTCGAGACGGCGTCGGTCAGACCGCCGATCATCTGGGCCTCCAGCCCGCGCGGGTTGACGGGCAGGCCCACGTCCACCGCGATGACGGCCTTGGTGACGCGCACGTGCTCCGGATCGCGGGTGTCGATCTCCACCAGGCACGCGGTGCGCGACTCGTACTCCTCGTGGAAGGCGATGCCCTGGGCCCGCCCCGCCCCCATCGGCCGGCCCCACCCGCCCTCCGCCGCCACCTTGTCGAGGACCGCGCGCTGGGCGTCGTTCTTCAGCAAGGCCCGCCGGAAGCGGTAGGGGTCCCTGCCGGTGGCCGCCGCCAGCTCGTCGACCATGATCTCCTCGGCGCCGCGGGTGTTGGCGGAGTACACCGAGCGCCAGGAGGCGGTGGGGACGCCGGTGGGAACCTCGGTCAGTGCCTGGGTCGTGAGCCCGAAGTGGTACGGGGACTTGACGGTGGTGAGGAAGAGCGTCTGGGCGAGGGTCGCGTTGCCGAGGCCGAGCGGCAGGTGGGCGGCGGTGGCGGTGATGATCTCGCCCAGCCCGTGCCGGAAGTCGGTCTCGGCGGCGGCCACCCGGTGCTCGAAGCTCAGCACCTCTCCCAGCAGGTGGGTGGCACGGATCTTGTGGTGCGTGGCGGGGCGCATCCGGCCGTGCCGGGTGTCGTCGACGCGGGTCCACATCAGCTTGACGGGGCGGCGGCAGGCCTTCGAGACCCGGGCCGCCTCCAGCGCGGCGTCGAAGAAGAGCCGCCGGCCGAAGGAGCCGCCGGCCTGGACCACGTGCACGTCGACCTTGTCGAGCGGCAGCCCGAGGTCGGCGGCGATGGTCTGGCGGGCCACGATCGGGGACTTGAGTCCGGACCAGATCTCCGCCCGGTCCTCCCGCACGTCGGCGATGGCGGAGTTGGTTTCCATCGGGGCGTGGCTGACGAAGGCGAAGTCGAACTCGGCGTCCACGTACGGGGTCAGCAGCGGCGGCACCAGCAGCGGCGGGGTGGCGGCGCGCAGCTTCGCGCGGACCTGCGCGTCGGAGAGCCCGTCGGCGGGGCCCGGCCCCCAGGTGACCCGGAGCGCGGCCCTGGCGTCGAGGGCCTGGCCGAAGGTCTCGGCGACGACGGCCACCCCGGTCGGCACGGTCACCACGTGCAGGACGCCGGGCATCGCCCTGACGGCGGCGAGGTTGACGACGGCGCGGACGCCGCCGCCGAGGGTGGGCGGGCGGCGCACCACGCAGGGTTTGGCGCCGGGCACGTCGAGGTCGAGGGTGTACCGCAGGGTGCCGGTGACCATCGCGCGGGCGTCGACCCGGTTGGTGGGCCTGCCGACCAGGGTGTGCCGGGCGGTCTTCTTGGGGCCGGCGCCGAGCACGACGAGCCCGGGGTCGGCGGCGTCCGCGGCGAGGGACCCGTAGCCGGCGGTGCGGCCGTCGGGGGCCCGGACGGCGCCGTCCGCCGTGGTCAGCGCGGACGGGGCGAGGCTCCACCGCCGGGCCGCCGCGGCGACCAGGCGGGCCCGGGCGGTGGCGGCGCACTGGCGGACCGGGCCGTAGAGGGAGCGGACGGAGTTGGACGAGCCGGTCAGCTGGTTGAAGAGCAGCTCGGGCCGTGCGTCGTCCAGTTCCACGCGTACGGAGGCCAGCGGCGCGTCGAGCTCCTCCGCGACGAGCATGGCCACGGCGGTGGTGAGGCCCTGGCCGACCTCCTCGCGCGGCAGCCGGAAGCGGACGGTGCCGTCGGCGTCGACGACCAGGGCCAGCAGGGCGGAGGTGGGGGCGCCGGCCAGGATGAACAGGTCGCCGAGATCCACCAGATCGGCGATGGCGGGCAGCGACGGCACCACCGCGTGGGCGGGCTGCGGCGCGAGCACGTCGGCACCGGCGCGGGTCACCAGGGCGAGGGTCGGCGCCGCCACGAGGCAGGTGAGGAACGAGCGGCGGCTCCGTCCGGCGGCCCGTCCTCCCCCGGCGGGGCCCTCGCCGGCGTCTCCGGGCTGCCCGGCGTCCCCGGCCGGGTGCCCGTCCTCCGCCGCCTCGCCCTCCCCGGCGGTGTGGCGCCGGCCCGCGGTCCCGTGCTGCCCGGTCATGTCGTGGTGTCCCCAGCCCTGCGCGGGCCCGCCCGCGCGGACCTCCCCCGGTCATTACCGACACGTAGCGTAGCGATCACGGGTGGGGCTGGGAAGGCCGGCGAACCGCCCCGGTCCGCCGTCCCGACGCGCGTCCGGCCACGGCGGCCGGCCGCGCGGGCCATCCGCTCGGGGGGCCCGCGGGCGGCGCGTTGACCAGCGGCCCCGTACGGGTCGGCCGGGGTCCGCCACCTCGCACGCCTCGGCCGTACGATCGATCCCCGCCCGGGACCTGGCCGGATCTGCCGGCGCCGGCGGCCCGCTCCCCGGCACCGCTGGAACACGGAACCGCACGCGGGCCCGGCCGGCGCGCGACCGGCCCGCCCGGAGGTGACGGAAGGACCCCCGGACGGCGCTGACCGGATTCGTTCGTACAGCGCTGGGGCCCCGGATGGCCCCGGGCATATGCCGGAAGCAAGAGGTGAGCGGATGTTGCCAAACGACTTACACGCCGTCGCGGCCTGTGCCACAGTCGTTACCGGTCCTTCCATCAGACTTGGCCGTGCCGCGCCTGTATCGGAGTGCTCATGCCGTCCCACCTCTTCGCGGACCGCTCCGCGCAGCCCCCCGAACCCGGGTCGGTGGACGCCCTGATCTCGCAGACCCGCCGCCTCCGGGGAGACGTGGACGCGGTCCGCCGCGACACCGTCGTGGACGACGACGCCCAGGGCCGCTGGCAGCGCGCCCTGTGCGATCTCGCCGTGCACCACCTCGACGACCTCGGCCGACACCTCGGCCAGCTCAAGGAGGGCCTGCCGCCCGCCCCCGAGCCCGTCGACCACCCGCAGACGACGCACGGAGCGAGCGCAGGACCGGACGGCGAGCACCGCCGCACCCGTGTCGGCACCGCCGAGTGGAACCTGCTGACCGACGAGGTCAGTTGGTCCGACGAACTGTTCCAGATCTTCGGCCGGCCCCCCGGGTCCGGCCCGCTGCCCCTCGACGAACTGGGCTCCACGCTGTTCTCCGAGGACCAGCCGCTCCTCACCGCCTGGGTCACCGCCTGCCTCGTGGACGGCCGTCCGATCGACGGGGAGTTCCGCATCGTGCGGGCCGACGGCCGGGTCCGGACCCTGCACATGCGGGGCGAGCCCGTCCTCGACGCCGATGGCTGCACCGCGTCCCTGTGGGCGGTGCTCCGGGACGTGAGCGAACTGCGCCGCAGCCGGCGCGCCGTGACCGCGTCGCACGACACCCTCCAGCTCCGGCAGGAGATCGCGCGGACCGAGCACCGGCTGGCGGTCGAACTGCAGGAGGCGGTGCTCCCCCCGTGGCGCGGCTCCCTGCGACCGCACCCCGGCACCCCGGACACCCTGGACGTGGCCGCGCACTACCTGCCGTCGGCGACGAGGGACCTCATCGGCGGCGACTGGTACGACTCCCTCGAACTCCCCGACGGGCGCGCGATGCTGACGGTCGGCAACCTGACCGGACACGGGGTGAGCGCCACCTCCGGCATGGCGATGATGCTGGGCGCCCTCCGCGGCATGGCGATGGCCGGGATCGAGCCGGGCCCCCTGATGGGCTGGCTCAACCAACTCCTCGAAAGCTCCGTCCAGCCGGCACTCGGCTCGGCCGTGTGCTGCAGCTACGACGCCGCGCGGCGCGTCGTGTCCTGGGCACAGGCCGGCCACCCCGCTCCCCTCCTCTTCCGCGGCGGTACGGGCCGCTCCCTGCGGCCGCCGGAAGGCGTGCTGCTCGGCGCGAGGTCCGGAGCCGCGTACGGGCAGGCCGAGGAACACCTCCTGCCCGGCGACGTGCTCGTCCTGCACACGGACGGACTGACCGCGCGCGGCCCCGACTTCGGCCGTGCGGACGGCACCGAGCGGCTGCTGGCCCTCGCGCCGCGGTTCCCGGCGGCTCGGACGGCGCAGGACTGCCTCCGGCTGGTGATCGAGGAGTTCGGCGAGGGAGAGCGCGAGGACGGCGCCTGCCTGCTCGTGGCGCGGGTCGGCGGATAGCGCGCAGGAGAGGACCCGCACGGGCTTCGCGGCCGCGCCGACCGGCGCGGCCCTTCTCGTCTCCGTACACGGCGCGGGAGGGGACCGGAGGGGTGCGGTGAAGGGCTACACCTCCGTACCGCGCGGGTTGCGCGGCCGGGGGCTGTCGGGGAGGGCCCGCTCGATCTCCTCGCGGAGGTCCTCGATGCGCGGGTACCCGGCGTACTGGCCCGTGAGCCGGTACATCTCGCGCAGCCGGTCCCAGGTGCGGTGCGAGGAGGTCTCGTTCATCGACACCAGGGCCAGCCGGGCGTAGCGGTCGGCCTGCTCCGGATCGTCCGCGATGAAGCAGGCCGAAGCCAGCGAGATGTAGTCGAAGATCTGCGAGCGCTGATAGCCCTCCCCGCGCAGGCGCAGAGCCTCCTTGGCGTGCCGCGCCGCGACCGGCGCCGCCGCGGCCTCGTGGTCGGCCAGCGTCCGGTACGCCAGGGCCTGCATGCCGTGCAGGTCGGCCTCGTCGAAGTGCTGCATCCAGCTCGGCGGCGGCACGTCGCCCTTGTCGGAGACGAACAGCTCCTCGGCCTCGCCCAGCGTGCGGCGCATGGCCTGGCCCTTGCCCATGGCCGCCTGCGCCCACGCCTCGACGGTGTGCAGCATGGCGCGGGTGCGCGGCAGGGTCTGCTCGCCGGAGCCGGACTTCGCCAGCTTCATCAGGTCCAGGGCCTCGTTCGGCTTGCCGAGGTGGACCATCTGGCGGGCGGCCCGGGACAGCGCCTCGCCCGCGCGCGGCCGGTCACCGCCCTCCCGGGCGGCGTGCGCGGCGATGACGAAGTACTTCTGCGCGGTGGGTTCGAGGCCCACGTCGTGGGACATCCAGCCGGCGAGCACCGCCAGGTTGGCCGCCACCCCCCAGAGCCTTCGCTGGAGGTGGTCGGGATGGTGGTAGGCGAGCATCCCGCCCACCTCGTTGAGCTGCCCCACCACCGCCTTCCGCTGGAGTCCGCCGCCTCTGGAGGCGTCCCAGGCGCGGAACACGTCCACCGAACGTTCCAGGGCCTCGATCTCCTCGGAGCCGATCGGGGCCGCCTCGTAGCGGTCGTAGCTCGCGGGGTCGGCCTGGAAGGCCTCCCCGAAGCCCGCGGCCTGCTTGGCGAGGGCCGGGTCGCTGTGGAGCCAGTCGTGCATGGCGTTGGTCAGGGCGGAGCCGGCGGTGAGCACCGCGCCCGCGCCCATCAGACCGCGTCGGTTGAGCATGAGGTCCATTCCCGTGAATTCGGTGAGGACCGCGGCTGTGCGTTCGGGCGCCCATGGCATCCCGTCGGGGTTCTCCTGAACCCCGTCCGGCTGCCGTTTGGTGGAGCGCCGCTGCCGTACGAACCCGAGGTCCTCGATGGTCACGACACGACCGAGCCGCTCGGTGAACAGTGCTGCCAGTACCGTGGGAACCGGTTCGCGCGGGGATTCCCCCATGTCGATCCAGCGCCGCACCCGCGAGGTGTCGGTGGCCAGCTGGGGGTGGCCCATGGCCGCCGCCTGCCGGTTCACCATCCTCGCGAGTTCGCCCTTCGACCAGCCGGCCAGGCCGAACAAGTCGTTCAAGCGGGTGTTCGGACCTTTGCTCACGTCAAGCCCCCAGGTTCTCGGCTGAGTTGACACTAGCCCGGCGTCAGATGCCCAGCGACTATTCGCCAGGCTTCGCCAGGGCACGCTTCGTGGTCCGCCACCCACGCCCGGGTGTCAGGTAGGAATGCGCCTCCCCGACCCGGTTCACCGGCGGAACTCCCCAGGGTGAAGCACGGGATCCGGCGGGGTGGCGTACGTAAACCGTCGGCGCACGAAGGGATCCGTAACGCCATGTACGCAGCAACGACCTCCGTGTCCGCACCGGTCCGGCCGCACCGCACGCTCCAGGCGGGCGGCGGCCCCTACCTCGAACCCGGCCGCCCGGCCGCCCCGGCTCAGGGCTCCGTACGGGCCCGGCGGCTACCGGGCACCGGATCGCAGCCGCTGAGCGGAAGAATCGACCTCTCGGGGCCGCAGGGCGCGCAACTGCGCACCGCCCTCGCCTCGGTGCAGCGGATCTGTCCGGAGTTCGCGCCGGTGCAGGTGCTGCGCCGCAGCGGCCGCTCGGTCCTCCTGGTGGGAACGACCGGACGGATGACCGCCGTCGCGAAGGTTTTACTGGATCACTCGCCCGAGTGGCGCGAGCGGTACCGGCACGAAATAGCGGCGTACCGGGCGTTCGTCCGGCACCGCCCGCCGGTCCGGGTGCCGCGGCTCATCGCCGCCGACCCGGAGAACTGCACCCTGGTGGTCGAGCGGATGGCGGGCCGGGTCGCGGCATTGCAGCGGCACCCGGTGGAGGCCCCTCCGCGGGTCGACCTGCGGGCCGCCCTGGGCGCGGTCTGCCGCGTCAACCAGTGGCGTCCGCCGGCAGATCTGTTCGGCACCCCGCTGAACTACGCGCGACGGATCGCCCGTGACTACGAGCTCGGCCTGCTGACCGACCGGGACCTCGGCGACCTGCAGAAGCTGCTGCACGGAGCGCGGCAGTCCGGCGCGGGGCTGCAGTTCAACCACGGCGACGCGCTGTTGTCGAACCTGCTGCTGTCGCCGGCCGGCCCGGTGCTGCTCGACTGGGAGCACGCGGGCTGGTACCTGCCAGGCTATGACCTGGCGACCCTGTGGACGGTGCTGGGCGACGCCCCGGCCGCCCGCGCGCAGATCAGCCGGCTCGCCCAGTCCGCCGGTCCGGCCGCCCGGGACGCCTTCCTGGTGAACCTGATGCTGGTCCTGACCCGCGAGATCCGGATGTCCGAGACGGCCATCCAGCGGTCGATGACGGCGACCTCCGCGGCCCAGCCCCTGCCCGCGGGCGCCCTCTCCTCCGGGGAGGAGCAGCGGCTGCTGCTCCGCCGCCTGCACGACGACGCCGGAATGGCCCGCAGGGCCGTCCGGGCGGCGGTCGGCACCCGCTGAGCGGCGGCCGGCACCGGCCGGCCGTCCCCCACCTCGCGAAGTCCCGTGGCCCCGTCGCCGCGGGGCTTCGCCCTTGTGCGCGCGGCGGCCCCCGTCGTGGGGCTCGGCCGGGGGCGCACGGAGCCGGGGCGCGCTTCCGCGCGGGTGCGGTCCGGCGGCCGGGACTGCCGCATGCCTTGACATCCCATGATCCCCCGAACACCTTTTCTGACTCAGCATCAGACATGCTGGAGCCGGACCTCCCTCCCCTCGTCGCTGGAGCCTGCCCATGTCCGCAAGCGCTTCCCGCACCTCCCCCGAAAGCCTCCCCTCCAGACGGACCGTGCTCGCCGGGACGGGCGCCGGCGTGCTCGCCGCGACCGTGCTCCCGGCCCCCGCCGCCCTGGCGGCCGACGGCCCGCCGCTCGGTGAGTACGACGTGGTCGTGGTCGGGTCGGGGGCCGCCGGGATGACCGCCGCGCTCACCGCCGCGAAGCGCGGTCTGAGCGTGCTGGTGGTGGAGAAGGCACCGACGTTCGGCGGATCGGCCGCGCGGTCCGGGGCGGGCATCTGGCTGCCCAACAACGCGGTGATCCTGGGCGCCGGGGTGCCGGACACCCCGCAGAAGGCGGCCACGTACCTCGCGGCGGTGGTGGGGCCCGAGGTCCCGGCCGACCGGCAGGCGGCGTTCCTGTCCAACGGACCGCGGATGCTGGACTTCGTCATGGCCAACAGCCCCCTGAGGTTCCGCTTCATGGAGGGCTACAGCGACTACTACCCCAACCTGCCGGGCGGGTTGCCGAACGGCCGGTCCATCGAACCGGACCAGCTCGACGGGAACGTCCTGGGGGCCGAACTGGCCCGCCTGAACCCGGCGTACCTGCCGGTGCCGGCCGGGATGGTGGTGTTCAGCCAGGACTACAAGTGGCTGAACCTCGCGGCGGTGAGCGCGAAGGGCCTGGCGGTGTCCACCGAATGCCTTGCGCGCGGTACGAAGGCGGCACTGCGCGGGGAGAAGCCGCTGACGATGGGGCAGTCCCTGGCGGCGGGCCTGCGGGCCGGACTCCAGCGGGCGGGGGTGCCGGTGTGGCTGAACAGCCCGCTCGTGGACCTGGTCCAGGAGGGCGGCACGGTCACGGGCGTCGTGGTGGAGAAGGACGGCGTACGGGGCACCGTACGGGCCCGCAAGGGCGTGATCGTCGGTTCGGGCGGCTTCGAGCACAACGCGCAGATGCGGGCGCAGTACCAGCAGCAGCCCATCGGCACCCAGTGGTCGGTGGGCGCGAAGGAGAACACGGGCGACGGCATCCGGGCCGGTCAGCGGGCCGGGGCGGCGCTCGGACTGATGGACGACGCGTGGTGGGGGCCGTCGATCCCGCTGCCCGGGGAGCCGTACTTCTGCCTCGCCGAACGGACCCTGCCGGGCGGGCTGATCGTCAACCGCAACGGCGCGCGGTTCGTCAACGAGGCGGCCCCGTACAGCGATGTGGTGCACGTGATGTACGACCGCGACCGGGGCGCACCCGGTTCGCACATCCCGGCGTGGCTGATCGTGGACCAGAACTACCGCAACAAGTACCTGTTCAAGGACATCCTGCCGACGTTCCCCTTCCCGGACGCGTGGTACGAGTCGGGTGCGGCGAAGAAGGCCTGGACGTGGGACGCCCTGGCGGGCCAGATCGGGGTCCCGGCGGCGGCGCTGCGGGCGACCCTGGGCCGGTTCAACGCGCAGGCGTGGACGGGCGACGACGCGGACTTCCACCGGGGGGACACCGCGTACGACCACTACTACACGGACCCGAACGTGCATCCGAACTCGTGTCTGGCGCCGATCTGGGCGCCGCCGTTCTACGCGTTCAGGATCGTGCCGGGGGACCTGGGCACGAAGGGCGGCATCGTGACGGACGCGCGGGCCCGGGCCCTGCGGGCGGACGGTTCGGTGATCCGGGGTCTGTACGCGGCGGGCAACGCGAGCGCGGCCGTGATGGGCCGCAGCTACGCGGGGGCCGGGTCGACGATCGGTCCGGCGATGACGTTCGGCTACGTGGCGGCGAACGACATCGCCGACGCCTGACGCGGACGTACGGCTCCCGCTCCGGCCGGGCCCGGGAGGCCCGGGCCGTGTCTTTTTCGGCCTGGGTCTTTTCTTTCGGCCTGGGTCGTCTCAGACGGCCTAGCCCTGCTGGAAGAGCTCGGCGGGGAGCGGCTTCAGGAGGGCGTAGAGGTCATCGGTGATCGGGCGGTCCCAGCTGGCGATGGTGACCAGCACGTTGTCGCTGCGGTCGAACTGCACGCAGGAGATGCGGGACTCCGACAGCTTGATCTTCCGGACGATGAGGAGGTTGTCGCCCTGCATGACGGGGCAGTCCTCGGCGCCGGTGACCTCGACGTCCTCGTCGTTTTCCAGGGCGTCGAGGAGCTGGGCCACCTCGAAGGGGACCTGGCCCTCGGAGAGGTCCCGGGCGGGTGAACCCTCGGGGAGGTTTCCGATGATCATCGCGGGGCCGCGTCCCCCGAAGAGGTCGTAGCGGAGGAACACACCCTGACAGCTGCCGTCGGGCGCGGGCAGCAGGCCGGCCCCGAGGTTGCCCGGCCAGTCCCCCGGGTCCATGGCCAGGACGTCGAAGTCCGGGCCGGCGGGTGTGGCGGCGCGGTGGCGGCGGAGGAAGGACATGCCGCCATGGTACGTGGCCGGAGGAGTTTTCCGGCCCCGGGCCCCCCGTCCCGCCCGCCCGGAGCCCGGCTCCGCCCAGCCCGCCGCGCAAGCCCGGGACACCCGCACGAGCACCCCGGGCGGCGGTCCGGCGCCGGGGCCCGGGCCGCTCCGGGCGCCACCGGTCGCGGTGCGGTGCGGGAGCCGGGCTCCGGGCGGGCGGCGCCTTCCGCGGTGGCCCGCGACGGGCCCCGTCACCCGTGCCCCCGTGACCCGTGCCCCCGTGACCCGTGTCCCGGGGGTCCTCACCCCGGGGTGCGGGTGTACGCCTCCAGCGCCGCGCGCAGGCCCGCTCGGTCCGTGCCCAGCTTGCGGCAGGCCGCCGACAGGGCCGGGTCGGGGGCGCGCATCCGGTCGGGGCCGGGGTCCGCCCCGTCCCCGCCGGCGGCGGCGAGCTCCGCCGCCCGGAGCTCCTCCTCCGTCGGCTCGTCCTGCCAGGAGGACGCGCACGGCAGGGCGCCGCCCAGTCCGAGCAGGGTCGCGGCGGCCTCCGCGGCCAGCCCGTCGGCGCCGCAGTCCCGGGCGGTGACGACGGCCTGGGTGAGCAGGTCCCGGTCGCGCAGCTCGGTTCCCGCGGCGGCCAGGGCGCGGGCGAGCTCGTATCCGGCCGGGGACGCCGACAGCACGGCCACGGCCTCCCGCAGCAGTTCCGGCCGGTCCTCGGGGGCCGCGACCTCCGCCGCCACCCGCAGGGCCTGGCCGATGCCCGAGGGGGCGCCGAAGGCGCGGGCCCCCCGGACCGCCTCGGCGGCCAGGCCGCGCGCCCGTCCCGGGTCGTCGGCGGCCACCGCCCGGGCCAGGTGCAGCTGCCACGGGCACCAGGCGGGGTTCTGGATGCCGCGCGGGGTCAGCCGCCGGTCCACCGCCTCCAGCTCGGTGACGGCCGCCGGGACCTCTCCGCGGGCCAGGAGCAGTTCCGCGTACACGGTCTGGGAGTCGGGGAAGACGACCGCCGCCGGGAAGGGCCTGCCGTAGTCGTGCTCCTGCGCCAGCTCCCAGGCCTCGTCGGTCTTTCCGCGTGCGAGCAGGGTGGTGACGAGGATGGCGATGGCGTACCAGTGCACGGGTGTACGCCGGCCCACCCGCTCGGCGAGCCGCAGTCCGGCCCGGGCCAACTCCTCGGCCTCGGCCAGCCGGCCGCGCCGGTAGCGGATGTAGCCGCGCAGGCTCTGGGCGAAGGACAGGTGCGCTCCGCGCCAGCCCTGCCGTTCGAACTCGGCGGTGCCCGCGGCGAACAGCTCCTCCGCCTTCCAGGGCCGGTCGGCGTACAGGTGGACCATGGCGGTGAGCACCGGGACCTCGAAGCCGCGGTCGGCGTACGCCCAGCTGAACGGCTCCCGCAGCACCCGCCCGGCGTGGTGGAGGACCACGTCGACGGGTTCGCCGCGCAGGCAGGCGTCCCAGGCGCGCAGCCCGATGACGTACCGCTCGGTGAGGTCGCGTCCGGTGAGCCGGTCGGCGAGTTTCGCGAGCCGCCGGGAGCGGGCGGGTGAGTCGGGTTCGGCGGCGTTGAAGGCGTCCCACATGAACTGCTCGGACTGGAGGCGGAGCCGGGCGCGGGTGTCGTGGGCCAGTGGGATCTCGCGGGCCAGCAGGTCGGAGGCCTCGAAGAGGTGGTCGCTGTGGGCGAGCACCTGGGCGAGGCGGGCGACGATGCCCTGGCGCAGGACCGGGTCGTCGAAGGGTTCGTCGAGGGCGGCCCTGAGGTGGTTGACGGTGTTGGCCGGTTCGGTGAGGAGGGAGGCGCAGCCGAGTTCGTACAGGACGGCGGCACGCTCCTCGAAATCGGGGGGTTCGCGCAGGGCCCGTGCGAGCTGCCGGCGGGCGGCTTCGGGTGCGCCGGCGCGGAGGTTCTCGGCGGCGGCCCGGCGCAGGGTCCGTACGACCCACGGGTCGTTCTCGGGGTGGGTCTCCAGGAGGTGGCGGGCGGCGGCGGAGGAGCCGAGCCCGGCGTCGACGACGGCGACGGCGGTCTTGCCGTGCAGCGCGACCCGGAGGGTTTCGGGGATGGCGCGGTAGATGGCGGTGGCGATGAGGGGGTGGACGAACTCCAGTCCGGCGTCGGGTCCTTCGCCGGTGGCGGACAGGATGCGGGCGTCGCGCAGCCGTCCGGTGGCGTCGACGGCCTCCTCGGTGCCGAGCGCGGCGACGCGGGCGGCGAGTTCGCCCGGGATGCGGGTGCCGAGGACGGCGCAGGCCCAGGCGAAGCGGACGGTGGAGGGGCCGAGGCGTTCCAGGCGGGCGATGAGGCCGCTGCCGCGCTGTGCGGCGGCGAGGTCGCGCAGCAGTGGCGCGTGTGCCTCGACCGGGAGCAGGCCCTTCTCCCGGACCCTGGCGATGAGTTCGACGGCTTCGAAGGGGTTGCCGGTGGTGACGACCCAGGCCTCGCGGCAGAACGCGTCCTCGGCGTGGTCGCCGAGGGATTCGCGGACCAGCGCCGTGACGGCGGCCGGGGTGAGCGGGGCGAGGGCCAGGGGGCGCTGTCCCGCGCGGCCGGGCAGCGTACGGAAGGCGGCTGCGTGCGCCGGCAGTTCGTCGGGGCGGTAGGCGACGACGAGGAGCAGCGGGAGGTGTTCGGCGCGCGGGGCGTAGGCGGCGAGCCAGCCGAGGGATTCGGGGTCGGCCCAGTGGGCGTCGTCGAGGACCAGGACGACCGGGGCGCGCTGGACCACGAGGTGGGTCAGGACCCAGTCGAGGCCGTCGCGCAGGCCCTGGGGGTCGGGCGGGGCTCCCTGTTCGGGGGCGCACAGTCCGAGGGCCGGGCCGACGATGGAGTACCAGCTGCCGAGTGACGCGCGGAGCGCCTTCTCGGGGGTCCCGGCCAGCTGGGGCTGGATGAGCTGGCGGGCGACGTGGAAGGGCTGGCTCTGCTCCTGTTCGCCGCCGCGGGCGGACAGCACGGTGCAGGAGCGGGCGTGGGCGCGGCGGCGGAGTTCGGACAGGAGGGTGGTCTTGCCGAGGCCCGCCGGTCCGGAGAAGGCGAGCAGGGCGCCGCGGGCGCCCGGGCCGGATCCGGTGAGCTGGTCCAGTGCGTCGTCCACGGTGCCCAGTTCGGCCTCGCGCTCGATCATCGTGCGCCGTGTGCGGGTCCGGCGTTCCGTCATGGCGGGTACCCCCCAGGCCTGTTCGGGGCCTCAGCGTACGCCCGCGCGGACGCGGGGGGAGCCTGCTCCGGGAAAGAACCTGATCTTCGTATCGTGACGCGTTCCCGGGGTGTAAGGACCTTCGTGCGCCGGTGGTGTCCGCCCCGTGCCGTGCGGCCCGTCAGTCCTGTGCGGAGCGAGCCGCGAGGGCCTCGAGGAGGGTCACGGCCTCGGCGGCCCGGTCGGCGGCGACGAACAGGTGGTCCTGCGCTGCGCTCCGGCCTGGTGCCCGTCACCCCTTTCCGGGCCCCGTCTGCATCCTGGTGCGGTCCACGGCGGGCGAGGCGCGGGGCCGGCGCGGGGAGTACGCGGCCGACTGCCGCTCGCCCGGGTCGGCCCGGGGCTGACGCCGCGGATCGTGTCGCTGTGATGCGAGGGTCCGCGGTGCCGCGGCGCTGTGCGCGGCGGCGGAGGGGGCTGGGATCCGGTGGAGCCGGTGGGCTGCCGGTCCTGGCCCCGTGGTGGCCCGCTGCTGGTGGAGCGGGCCCGGCCTCGCCGGGCGGCGGCGGGGACGCCCTCGCAGACCTACCGGAGCCGGAGCCGGGGCCCGCGGGTTCGGCTGCGCCCCGCGCGGTCGGGACGGCCGGCGGCCACCGGGGCTGCGGCTCCGCGCCCCGGTGGTGCGCCGCGTCCGTACGGTCGGGGCGCTACGTGAGGTCGAACTCCCCGCCCCGCGCGTCCAGGACGAACTTGCGCCACTCGTCCGGCGCGAAGATCAGCGAGGGGCTCTCGGGGCGGTCTCCGTTGCGCATCGCGATGAAGCCCTCGACGAAGGCGATCTGGACGTCACCCGCTCCCCGGCTGGTCGACCGCCATTGCGCCCCGCTGAGATCGAGGTCCGGCTTGCCCCAGCCGGCCAGAGGCTGCGAAGTCATGCTCTCGGCCACGTGCGTGCTCCTCCCGGTACGTCGTCCGGGGGCCAGGTTATCCACCGCGGGGGGCACCGCACAGGCCACGGTGCGTCACCCGTGACCGGTCCGGCACCCCCCGCACGCCCTCCGGCCGTGCTCAGGAGGTCGGTTCCTCCGCTCCCACCAGCCACATCGCGAAGAACTGCGCGCCGCCGCCGTACGCGTGCCCGACCGCCCGGCGGGCATCGGGAACCTGGTGCTCCCCGGCCTGTCCGCGCACCTGCAGCGCCGCCTCCGCGAAGCGGATCATGCCGGAGGCGCCGATCGGGTTGGTGGACAGGACCCCGCCGGACGGGTTCACCGGCAGGTCGCCGTCGAGCTCGGTGACCCCGGCCTCGGTGAGCTTCCAGCCCTCGCCCTCGGCGGCGAAGCCGAGGTTCTCCAGCCACATCGGCTCGTACCAGGAGAACGGCACGTACATCTCGACCGCGTCGATCTCCCGCCGCGGGTCGGTGACGCCCGCCTGCCGGTAGACGTCCGCCGCGCAGTCCTTGCCCGCCTGCGGGGACACGAAGTCCTTCCCGGCGAACAGCGTGGGCTCGCTGCGCATCGCCCCGCCGTGCACCCAGGCCGGCGGTCTCGGCGAACGGGCCGCCCCGGCACGGTCGGTGAGGATCATCGCGCAGGCGCCGTCCGAGGAGGGGCAGGTCTCGGAGTACCGGATCGGGTCCCACAGCATCGGCGAGGCCTGGACCTTCTCCAGGGTGATGTCGTGCTCGTGCAGGTGCGCGTACGGGTTCTTCAGCGCGTTGCGGCGGTCCTTGTACGCCACCAGCGAGCCCACGGTGTCCGGCGCGCCGGTGCGCCGCATGTACGCGCGGACGTGCGGGGCGAAGAAGCCGCCGGCTCCGGCGAGCAGGGGCTGCTGGAAGGGGACGGGCAGCGACAGGCCCCACATGGCGTTGGATTCGGACTGTTTCTCGAAGGCGAGGGTCAGGACCGTCCGGTGGACGCGTGCCGCGACCAGGTTGGAGGCGACGAGGGCGGTGGAGCCGCCCACGGAGCCGGCCGTGTGCACGCGGAGCATGGGCTTGCCGACCGCGCCGAGGGCGTCCGCCAGGTACAGCTCCGGCATCATCACCCCCTCGAAGAAGTCGGGGGCCTTGCCGATGACGACCGCGTCGATGTCCGCCCAGGTCAGCTCGGCGTCCGCGAGGGCGCGGGTGGCGGCCTCCCGGACCAGGCCGGCGATGGAGACGTCGTGGCGGGCGGCCACGTGCTTGGTCTGGCCGATCCCGACGACGGCCACCGGTTCCTTGCCCGTCGTGCTCGTCGTACTCAACGGGGGTCCCCTTCCAGGACGGCGACCAGGTTCTGCTGGAGGCAGGGACCGGAGGTCGCGTGGGCGACGGCCCGGTCGGACTCGCCGCGGTGGATGCGGGCCGCCGCCTCGCCGATCCGGATCAGGCCTGCGGCCATCACCGGGTTGGCGGCGAGGGCGCCGCCGGAGGGGTTGACGGCCACGCCGTCGCCGAGGCCGAGGACCTTGCGGAGCACGACCTCCTGGGAGGAGAACGGCGCGTGCAGTTCGGCCGTGTCCACGGGCCCCTCGAAGACCCCGGCCTGCTCGGCGGCGATCCGTGTGGACGGCGAGTCGGTGAGGTCGCGCAGGCCCAGGCCGTGGGCCTCGATGCGGTGGTCGATGCCGGTGATCCAGGCGGGGCGCTCGCACAGCCGCCGCGCCGTGTCGCCCGCGGCCAGGATCACCGCGGCGGCGCCGTCGCCGATGGGCGGGCAGTCACCGGTGCGCAGCGGGGCCACCAGGTAGTCGCCCTGGGGGACGGTCCCGGTCAGCTGGGCGTGCGGGTTGGCGGCGGCGTCGGTGCGGCTGCGGGCGCCGATGGCGGCCAGCGCCTCCTCGTCGGTCTCCCCCGCGTCGACGAGGGCCTGGGCCTGGAGGGCGGCCAGGGACACCGAGTCGGGCCAGAGCGGGGCGAGGTAGTACGGGTCGAGCTGGCGGGTGAGCACGTCGCGCACCGACCCGGGCGAGGACTTCCCGTACCCGTAGACGAGCGCGGTGTCGGCCTCCCCGGTCTGGATCTTCACCCAGGCCTCGTACAGGGCCCAGGCGCCGTCCATCTCGACGTGCGACTCGGAGATCGGCGGCCAGGCGCCGACCCCGTCGAGGGTCATCGTGAAGGAGAAGGCCCGGCCCGCGAGGTAGTCGCTGGAGCCGGAGCAGGTGAAGCCGATCTCGCCGGCCTTCAACCCGGTCTGGGCCAGGACCTGGTGGAGCACCGGCATGACCATTTCCACTTCGCTGAGCTCGTCGGTGCGGCGCAGGTGGCCGCTCTGCGCGAAGGCGACGACGGCGACGTCCCGTGTGTGCCTGCTCGTCCTGGCCATCAGATGAGCTCCTTGTACGCGTCGTAGTCCGCGTCCGGCTCGCCGGTGGGGCGGTAGTGGTCGGGGTGGCGGCCGCCTTCGGTCCACACCGGTTCGACGCGCAGGCCCATGCGGACCTGGTCGTACGGGATCCCGCCGATCCGGCCGTGGAGGGCGAGGCCGGCACCGTCGAGGGCGATGTGGGCGTAGACGTAGGGGACTTCGATGTCGAGGCCGCGGGCCTTGATGTTGACGATGCAGTACGTGGTGACGGTCCCGGCCGGGCCGACCTCCACCTGGTCGGTGGTGGCGACCCCGCAGGTGGGGCAGGCGCCGCGGGGCGGGACGTAGACCTTGCGGCAGGAGGGGCAGCGCTCGCCGACGGTCTTCCGTTCGGCGAGCGCGTTGATGTAGGCGGTCTGGGCGCGTCCCGGGCTGTACGTGTAGTCCAGACGGGCCTCGGCGACGATGCCGGTGACGGCGTCGGCGAACACCCCGTCGTGCGGGGCGGCTCCGGGGTCCTCGGCGTCGGGGGCGCCCTCGTGGGGCTCGAAGCAGGCGATGTCCGTGATGGCCCCGATCCGGTCGGCGGCCCACCGCACCCGTACCCGCATGCCGGTGCGCACGGCTTCGGGGCCGGGGGCGTCGAGGGCGTGCAGGATCGCGGTGTCCGCGCCGTCGAGGGTGACGAGGACCCAGGCGAAGGGGGTGGCGAGGGGCTGGTTCGGGCGGGGGGCGGGGTTCCAGGCCCAGGTGGTGACGGTGCCGGTGGCGGCCACCTCCACGAGGTCGCGGATCTCCTCGGCGGAGACGGGGTCGTACTCGGTCGGCGGGACCATCACCTTGCCGTCGGAGGTCCGCACGCCGAGCACGACGCGTTCGCGCAGGCCGGTGAGGAAGGCGCTCTGGACGGGCCCGAGGGAGCGGGTGAAGGGGAACTCGACGACGAGGGGCGCGCGGAGCAGGTCGGGTGGGGAGGCGGCTGTCATGGCTGGCAACTCCGATGCGGTTGTTCCGGTACGGACGGACGACTGACACGAACCCGGGCCGCGGCGGCCGGCGCCCGAGAGGCGGGCCCACACCGCCCCCGCCACCCGGCACCGCAGACGCGGGGCCACACATCCGGCCCCGGCGGCGTACGAGACGCAGGACCGCACGTCCAGCCCCGCCGGCGATCGAGACGCAAGGCCACACATCCACCCCTGCCGGCGATTGAGACGCGGGGCCACACATCCAGCCCCGCCGAGGTTTGCGACGCGGGGCCACACATCCGCCCCTGCCGGCAATCGGGGCGCGGGGCCGCACATCCAGCCCCGCCGGCGTTTGAGGCGCGGGGCCACACATCCA